>JBDTWC010000157.1:0-6154 GCA_040006875.1 Acidobacteriota bacterium
CTGCAGGACCGCACCATCACGGTCGGCAAGGACACCTACGATCTGCCGGCGTTCAGCTTCGCCATTGCCACCATGAACCCGGTGGAGCTCGGCCAGGGGACGTTCCCGCTGTCGGAAGCCGCCACCGATCGCTTCGCGGCGATGGTGCAGATCGGCTACCTGCCGAAAGAGGAAGAAGAGAAGCTGGTCGACTTCGACTTCAAGCGGATGACGCTGCGGCCGCTGCTGTCGAAGACGCGGATCATCGAGTTGCGGGCGCGCATCAGCGACCGCGTGTTCCTGCACAAGAGCCTGGGGCGCTACGTTCAGCGGCTGGTCGGCGCGACCCGTCCGCGCGATCCGCAAACCGACTGGCTCGAGCAATCGCCGTCATCCCTGGTCGAGGGCGGCGTGGATCTCGGCGCCTCGCCGCGCGCCATTATCTGCTGGAGCCGCCTCGCCAAGGCGTGGGCGCTCCTGCAAGGGGGTCGCGCCGAGGTCTATCCCGAGGACATCCAGGCGCTCGCGCCCTACGTGCTCGGGCACCGCATCTGGCTCGGCCCGCACGCTGCGGCCCACGGGCTCACGGCCGAAGCGGTCATCAAGGACATCGTCGCGGAGGTGCCGATTCCATGATGCACGCGCCGGCGGCGACCTCCTACGTCGACTTCAACCTGATTGCCAAGATCGAGCTGCTCATCCTGCGACGGCTCGCCGGCGGCACGACCGGCGACCATCGCAGCCGCGCCGATGGCGCTGGCTTCGACTTCGTCGGCCTGCGCGACTGGCAGGCCGGCGATCGCTTCTCGTCGATCGACTGGCCGCAGAGCTCGATCAACAACTTCGCGCCGATGATCGTGCGCGAGTTCGACCAGCCGAGTGCGGCCACGGTGCTGGCCGTCGCCGATGCGTCGCTGTCGACGCGCTGTGGCCTCGACGGCACGCCGGTCGGCGCGGTGGTGGCTCGCGCCTTGGCGACGATCGGGCTGTCGGCGTCGTTTTTCCAGGACCGCTTCGGCCTGCTCGCGTTCGATCGCGGCTTCGGTGCCGTGTCGGGCATCCCCGCGCGCACCGGACGCGGCCATGTGGTGCACTGCCTCGAGGCCTATGAGTCGCGCCGTGGGCTCGAGCCGGTCGCCGGCACCACCGTGGCGGCGGCGCTGTCAGGCAGCCTGCGCACGGCCTCGCTCGTGCCGGTCATCTCCGACTTCCTGTTCGACGACGCGCCGGCGTTCCTGCGTGAGTTGGCGTCGGTGAACGTCGTGCATGACGTGTTCCTGGTCGTCATCGACAGCGCCTTCGCGTTTCCCGACCAGGCGCCCTCGGCCGGGTGGATCGCCGTGCGCGATGTCGAGCATGGCGGCACCCGCATCGTGTCGCGCCGGGCCTTCCGGGCTCTGGCCGGGCAGGCGCGTCAGTGGCAGACCGAGATCGCGGCGGCGGCGCGGCTGGCTGGCCTCGATGTGGTCGTGCTCGGGCCCGATCAGGCCGAGGGCGAGATCGCGTTGGCCGAGTTCGTGGCCGAGCGCCGCTTGCGAAAGGTGGCGCGATGAGGGTGCGCTCGTGGCTCATCGCGGCGGTCGTTCTGGTCGCGACGGTGTACACCGCTTACGGCCAGACGCCGCGCGCTCCGGCGGCGGCACCGACTGCGGGCGTGCCCGCTGGAGAAGTGCCGTTGCAGTGCTGGTGGCGCGCCTCGACCGGGGCGATTCACGTCGGCGAGATCGTGGAGGTCACGCTGACCTGCTCAGCTCTCGAGAGCGACGCGCTGCGCGTCCTACCCGACGAGACCCGGCTCACGGTGGCCGCGGTCCAGATGGCGCCGTGGGAGATCGTCGGCGGCTCGCACCCGGCCGATACGCGCGCCGGGAACCGGCGCCTGTTCCAGTACGGCTACCAGTTGCGTCTGCTCGATGCCAACGCGATTGGCCGCGATGTGAAGCTGCCGCCGCTGGCCATACCCTATCGTCTGCAGAGCCGCATGGGCGCCGACACGGCTCTCGCCGGGCGCGACCTCCTGCACGTGATGCCGCAGGTGCCGATCCGCGTGGTCGGACAAGTGCCGTTCGAAGCCTCGGATATTCGCGATGGCTCAGCCGCGAGTCTGGCCGAGATCGGCGGGCTGCGCTTTCGGGCCAGCGGCTTCCGCACTGCCGGCACGGTGCTGGCCGCACTCGCCGCCGTGGCCCTGCTGGCTGCGCTCGCCCCGCTCGCCGGCCGCTTGCGGACGACCCGCGTGCGCACGCCTGGGCGGGCCTCTGATCGCGCCGTGCTCGGTCACGCCGCAGCCAGGCTCGACACGCTGCTGACGGCTGCGGGGGCAGCCGGTTGGTCGCCGGAGACGGTGGGTGAGGCGCACGCGGCGGCGCGGCTCGTGGCCGGGGTGATGCTCGGCGGCGGGGTGCGGCAACGCCAGCTCGCCCAGGGCGAGGCGCTGCCGGAAGGCCGGCTGCTCGTCGAGCGTTGGTTCGGCCGGGTGCGCGGCGCGCTCACCTCGTCGGTCACCGCCGGCCAGATCGGCCATGCGCTCGACGCGCTGCCAGGCGCTAGGGGCGCCACCGAACGGGCGCGTCTCCAGCGTCTGCGCGACGGCCTGGCGTCGCTGGCGCGCGCGCAGTACACGCAGGTTGCGGCGCTCGACGACACCGCGCCGATCGACGACGCGGTGCGCGCCGTGCGCGACCTCGGCCGCGAAGAGGCCCGGGCGCGCTTGTGGTCATGGCGCTACTGGCGCGGGGCGGCGCCGCACCCGTCATGATCCCGCTCGACGCCCTGCGGGCGTTTGTGACCAACGTCGTGGCCGATGGCCGCGCCCTGGCCTCGGAAGGCGTGCAGTTCGGCTCGCGCGACCAGCCCACGCTCATCGCTGGCGCCCTCGTGGGCCTCGCCTTGATCGTGCTCGCGCTGCGCCTCGCGCGCGGGCCCCGGCCGCTACGCGAAGCGGTGGCGCTGCCGGCCGTGATGCGGGTGCGGTCGTCGCGGCTGGCCTGGGTGCGGCATCTGCCGCTCGTGCTCGCCGGCGCCGGCATGCCCCTCGCGCTGCTCGCCCTGGCCGATCCTTACACCTCACTGGTCTCGAGCACGGTCACGTATCCGGGGCGGCGGATCGCGGTGATGATCGACGCCTCCGACAGCATGCGCTCGTGGTTCACGGCCGAGACGCTCAACCCGCGCAGCGCCACCGAGCCGGCCTTTTTCACCACGGTGGCGGCAGCCCAGCGCTTCGTGGAACTGCGCCGCGCCGGCCAGTACAAGGATTTGATGGCGCTCATCGAGTTCGGCGATCGCGCCTATGTGATCACGCCGTTCACGAGCGACTACGACAACCTGCTGCTCAGCATCAGCCTGATCGGCGACCCGGTGGAGTTCTCGATGTTCCCCGACCCGGGCACCGTGATCGCGAGCGCCATCGAAGAGAGCATCGAGATCTTCACGGCCTTTCAGTTCCTCGAGGCCTCGGGCAACCTGATGGTGATCTTCACCGACGGCGAGGACACGACCTCACTCGTGCACGGCCGCAGTCTCGACGACATCCTGAGGAGCGCGGTCGACCACGCCATCCCGCTCTATTTCGTGCGCACCAACTACGGCAAGGCCTTCGGCGACGGCATTCCCGACGAGAAGTGGCAGGCCGCAGTGGAGAAGACCGGCGGCCGCTACTACGTGGCGCGCGACGAGCAGAGCCTGCTCCACGCCGTGCGCGACATCGACCAGGCGGCGGTCGGCGCCATTCAGACCACGCACTACACGAGTCGGCAGCCGCGCTTCGCCGTGCTCGCCCTGGCCGCAGCCGGATGCTGGATCGTGGCCGCCGGCCTGCGTCTTGGATGGCCCGTGTTCTCCCTGTTCCCCTGAGTTCAGACCATGCCCATCATCTTCGGACGCGGGTTGCTTGCGGCGCTGCTCCTGGCGGGCGCGTTCTACTGTTGGGGCGAGGCCGCCCGCCTCGATGGCACGGCCGAGGCCTGGCATCACCTGGTCGCGCTCGACAACGACGTCCCGCCACCGCCGCCGCCGTCGCGGCTCACGGCGTGGCTGCCGCCGATGCTGCGCCCGACGTCCACGGTGGCGGCCGAGCAGAGGGCCACCGCCGACTACTGGCTGTCGCGCTACGACGTGCTCGTGCGCGCCAGCGGCGGCGATCCCGACCCGGCCGTGATGCTCACCGCCGCCAACGCCGCCTTCCGGGCCGCGCGGAAGTCCGGCGAGGTCGGAGCCGTAGCAGCGCGCCAGCTCGACGGCGTGCTCGAAGCCTACGGCAACGTGCTCAAGGCCGATCCCGGTCAGCGCGATGCGTCCTGGAACTTCGAGTTCGTGTCGCGCGCGCGCGACATCGTGGCCCGCCTGCGGCCGATGCCGAAGGGCAAGTCGGCGCCGGATCTCGTCAGCCTGCGGCCGCCCCCGCCCGGCCTCACCATCCACGGCCTGCCCGGTGGCCCGCCGCCCGAGGTGAAGGGCGAGGCGTTCGAGACCATCGCGCCGATGGACTTCGGCGATCGCGAATCGCAGCCCGAAGCCACGCCGGGCACGGCGATCAAGCGCAAGGGATAGCCGGACCGTGACCTTTGGCACGCCCGCGGCGCTCTGGCTGCTCGTCGTTCCAGCCCTGATGCTGGCGTTGTGGCTGGCCCGGGCCTATCGCCGCTGGTCGGACGTGCGGGTGCTGGCCCGCCGGCGGCTGCTGCCCGAGCGTGAGCGGCACGCCGTGCTCGGTGCCTTGGGTGCCTGGCTGTGCCTGATTCTGGCCGCCGCCAGCGTGATCACGGCCACGGCCTTGCCGCGTGGCACCGCCATGACGCTGGCCCGCGCCGGCATCGACGTCGTGGTGCTGCAGGACGCGTCGGCGTCGATGCATGTGAAGGACGTGCCTGGCGACCGCTGGCAGCGCTCGATGACCTGGGTGCGCGCCCTCGGCGACGCCTTGAGCTGGCAGGACGATCGGGTGGCGCTCGCCGTTTTTGCCCACATCGCCACGCCTCAGATTCAGCTCACGCGCGATCCCAACACGCTCTTCTTCTTCCTCGACCACCTGCACTCGCGGCCGCCGTTCCCGCTCGAAGACGACACCACGTGGGACACCGACCTCGAGCAGGCCGTGTCGTGGGGCCTGCGCATCCTCGACAAGGATCAGGAGCGGCACGGCGTGTCGCCCAACGCGCGGCTCTTCATCCTGGTGTCCGACGGCGAGGCGTGGAGCGGCGAAGTGGCACGCGCCATCGATCGGGCTCGCCAGGCCAACGTGCCGATCTTCGTCGTCGGCGTGGGCTCGCTCGCCGGCAACTGGCTGCCCGAGGTGCACGTGCCGATCACCGAAGAGCCGGCCCCGCATGCCATCTCGCGCCTCAATCGCGGCTCACTGCAGCGCATCGCCGAGAGCGCACGCGGGCAGTATTTCGAACTCGACCGCGAGCAGGACCGCGACATCGCCAACCACATCGTCGATGCCGGCCGCCGCCTGGCCCCGCCGCGGGCCTCCCAGGCGGCGTCGGTGGAGTTCTACCCGCGGTTCCTGATGGCCGGCGTGGCCCTGGCCGCGCTGTCGACGATCTTCGCGCGGCTGCGCGCGGAGGCGGCGCTGCAGTGTGCAGTCTCGGCGTTCGCGCTCGCGCTCGTCGTCGCGTGGCTCACTTGAGCCTGCGACTTACGGCCCGCGACCGTGAATCCGCGATTGGTCGCACCGCCGCCGTCAAGGTAAACTGACCGGGCATGGACACGATTGCAGTCATCGGCCTGGGCTATGTGGGACTGCCCCTGGCCGTCGAGTTCGGAAAGAAGTTCAAGACCCTCGGCTTCGATCTATCGGTCGAGAAAGTGGCTGCCTACCAGCGGTTCGTCGATCCGACCGGCGAAGTCAGCACCGAGGATCTGAAGGCCAGCGTGCACCTGACGTGCAGCACCGACCCGGCCGTGATCGGTCAAGCCGACTTCATCATCGTGGCCGTGCCCACGCCCGTGGATGAGGGCCACAAGCCCGACTTCGGCCCGCTCGAGAAGTCGTCGGAGAGCGTCGGGCGTCACCTCAAGCGCGGCGCGATCGTGGTCTTCGAGTCCACGGTCTATCCCGGCGCCACCGAGGAAATCTGCATCCCGATCATCGAACGGCACTCGGGCCTGACGTGGAAGAAGGATTTCTTCGTCGGCTACAGCCCGGAGCGCATCAACCCGGGCGACAAAC
>JBDTWC010000158.1:0-6125 GCA_040006875.1 Acidobacteriota bacterium
AGCACACAGCACGTGTCGCATGGCCACGCTAGTGTAACGGCGAGGCGGCCGTCTGTCGCCACGACGGCCTGGTGTAACCGCACCTGCCTCAATCAGGTAACCGGCTACCCACCAAAAACCGCGAGCGCGCGTCGCCCCGCGCCAATTTCGCTTCTGAGGCTCCAATTCCTGGAGGCCATCTTGCAGAACCACATCGCATGTCACAAACCGCCAAAGACGTCATGACCCCCGATCCGCAGTGTTGCACCGCCGAGCAGACCTTGACCGAGGTCGCCAAGATGATGGTGCAGCACAACTGCGGTCAGATCCCCGTCGTCGACTCCCAGCGCAAGCTGATCGGCGTGGTCACCGACCGCGACATCGTGAGCCGGGTGGTGGCCGAGGGCCGCAATCCGTCGATGGTCACCGCCCGCGAGGCCATGACGCAGCCGGTCATCTCGGTCACCCCCGAAAGCTCGCTCGAGGCGACCATGGGCAAGATGGAGCAGCACCAGATCCGGCGCGTGCCAGTCGTCGACGCCGACGGCGGCTGCTGCGGCATCGTCGCCCAGGCCGACGTGGCCCGGAAGGCCCAGGAGCAGGACACCGGCGAACTGGTGCGTGCGGTGTCGCGCTCGTAGGCGCCGCGCTCAGCGATCGAAGTAGGCCACGATCTTCTGCGCCAGCCGGCCCATGCGGTCTTCGGCCTCGCCATACGGTTCGGTGATGGCGTTGAGGAAGAAGCTCACCACGATGGGTCCGGACTTGGCGTAGACGATGCCGACGTCGTTGGCCAGCACCGGGCCGAAATCGCCGGTCTTATGCGCCACTGGTACGCCGACCAGGAAGTGCGGCAGCCGGCGCGCGCCCGACTGCTGCGCTTTCATCATGCGCACGATCTCGTCGGCGCCGGCTTTCGACGGCAGCGTGCGCTTCTCAATCGCTTCGATCATGAGGCCGGTGGCGCGCGGCGTGAGCGCACCGAGCCAGTAGGTGCGATCGCTGTTGGTCTTGGCGTCGCGGTCATCGGCCGGGGTGAGCGCGTCATACTTCTTGAACAGTTCGCCGGTCGTCTGCACCAGCGTCATTGTGTCGCCGTAGCCGTTCTTCTTCAGCCACCCGTTCACGCTGGCGACGCCGCCCACTTTGCCGATCATCAGGTCGGTGGCGGTGTTGTCGCTCGTGATGATCATCTGCAGGATGATGTCGCGGAGCGTCGGCTGCAGGCCGGCGTCGTGATAGCGGAAGATGCCGGAGCCGCCGCGCACGTCCTCGACCCGCAGCGTGGTGCGATCGTTCAGCTTCAGTGTGCCCGCATCGACCATCTCGAGCGCCTGCACGGCCACCGGAATCTTGATCACGCTGGCTGAGTTGAAGGTCTCGTCGGCCTTGACCGCCCCCTCTTCGCCAGTGGTCAGGTGCTTCACCCAGATCCCTGCCCGGGCAGGAATCAAAGGCATCTCGGCATCGAGCAGCGCCTGCAGCGATTTGTAGTCGGCAGGCGTGACCGGTGCGGACGCCGCTGGCAGGCTGGCGGGCAGGCTGCTCTGCGTGGGCGCCTGGGCGCTGCACGCGGCCAGGGTGGAGATGGCGGCGAGAATCACTACGTGGCGCATGAGGTCTCCTACTTGGCGCCCGTGAGCGCCTGCATCTCGAGGGCCGCCGTCAGCGCCATGGCGCCGCCGCGATCGTCCGCGCCGAAGAGCGCGGGCCGGTTGAGATAGTACTCGCGCGTGGCATTCTGTCCGGCGCCGGTGCCGGCGCAGACGTCCACGAGCTCGCCGGTTTCCGAGACGCGAGCCAGCACCGCTCTCCATCCGTGATCGACGACGTTCTGGAAGCTGGCGTCGAGCCACCCCAGTCGCACCCCCCGCGCCATCGCGGCCACGATCATCGCGGTGGCCGTGAACTCGCGATAGGTGCCCGGCTCGTCGATCACCTGGTGCCAGGCGCCGTCGGGCGCCTGATGGCGCCGCATCCCGTTCATGAGCCGCCGGAAGCTGTCGAGCACCTGGGCACGAGCTGGCCACGACGGCGGCAGATAGGTGAGCGCCTCCATCAGTCCGAACGCGGCAAAGCCGTTGCCACGTCCCCAGGCGTGCGGTCCGCTCTGGGCGTGGATGAAGACGCGATCCTCGCGCTGCAGCCTCTCGGCATACGACGTGAGCAACCGGGCCACGGCAGCGGCGTATTTGGCCTCGCCGGTGCGCTTGGCCGCCCGCGCCAGCACCGACGTGGCCATGAACATGTCGTCGGTCCACGAGGTGGCGAAGCGGATGGCCCCGTCGCTCTGACCGTCGAGGATGAAGTCGGCGGCACGGCGCGCCAGCGCGTCGGCGGCGGCGTTGCCGTCGCTCTCGGCCAGGTCGAAGAAGGCCTGGTGGCCGGCCAGGCTCGTGAGCAGGTACGGCTCCGCGATGGCCGGCTTCTCGCCCGAGAGAAACGGCGTCATCTGGGCCACGGCGCGCTCGCGATACTGCGGATCGCCGGTGACAGCCGACAAGCGCAGCGCGCCGCTCCACGACAGCGCCGGGATATAGCTCATGGCCGGATTGGCCGGATAGCGTGCCGCCAGCATGCGCGCAAGGTCGAGCGGCGGGCGCGACTGCCGCGCGGTGAGCACGCGGTTCATCGGCGAGGGCACGGTGGCCCCGGCGCCCTCGAGCAGCGTGCGCAGGGCGCGCGTCACCTGGGCCGGCGGGCCGCTAACCTGCAACGCCGGCACCGGCGCCAGCCCCGAAGGCGCGCCCATGCCGAGCGCGCCGACAAACGAGTCGGGTGGCGCCGCGGCGCTCGCCGCCACCCGGTCGCGGGCGAGCGAGTTGCTCTGCCAGACCAGCGTGGGGCCGCTGCGCACGTCGATCACGAGGTCCGGCCCGAGCATCGCCGTCCAGCGCCACAGGAAGCGCGCTTCGCGGAACTCGGCCGCGTCGTAGAAGCCTTTGTCGGGTGGAAACGTCGGCGGCACGATCGGTAGCGCACTCGGGCGCGCGCCAGCGGCCGCGGTGGATCCCGCCGCGATGGGCTGGCAGCGGTCGGGCAGCGCGCACGGCACCGCTGCCACCTGCCAGCGAGCCCGATTCTTGGTCTCGGTGCCGGGCGCGAACCGCCAGGTCAGCAGGTCGAGCACCGCGCGCGTGCCGTCGGGCGAGCCGTCGAGGCCACCCACGATCACGATGCGCGGCTGGGTGGCCAAGGCGGGCACGGTCGGCTCGAGTGCCGTGATGCCGCGTCCGGAGGCGGTGAGTCCAATCGGGCCGACCAGATAGCGCGACGGGCCGTCGACGTTTCTGGCCAGCGCGACGCTGATCGCGTCGGCGGGCGCCTGGGCATGCGTGGCCGTGGCGAGCGCGGTCACGAGCGCAAGCACCGCCAGCACGCCGGGACGGACGAACATGCGCTACAGCATACCCGCGCCCGCGGCCGCCGCCATGCCCGAGCGAGCAGCTCCGCGCGGAGCCAGAGTGGGAGAGCTGGTGGCTACTTCGTCCCAGTAACACGCCTCTCGGCTGATCGTCACCTGAGCGGTGTCGCCGGCAAGCGACCCGCCGCAAGTGGGCTGAGCGGAAGTTAGAAGATCGCGGCCTTGAGGAAGTCGCGGTTCATGCGCGCGATGCTCGAGATCGAGATGCCTTTCGGGCACACCGCTTCGCACTCCCCTTCGTTCGAGCAGCTCCCGAACCCTTCCTCGTCCATCTGCACGACCATGCGCTCGGCCCGCCGCATCCGTTCCGGCTCGCCCTGCGGCAGCAGACCCAGGTGGCTGATCTTGGCCGAGGTGAACAGGTGCGCCGCGGCGTTCTTGCAGGCGGCCACGCAGGCGCCGCAGCCGATGCACTGGGCGTTGTCCATGGCCAGGTCGGCGAGATGCTTGGGAATGGGCAACGAGTTGCCGTCGGGCGCGCCGCCCACGTTCATCGACACGTAGCCGCCCGAGGCGATGATGCGGTCGAAGGCACTGCGATCGACCACCAGATCCTTCAGCACCGGGAAGGCCTTGGCCCGAAACGGCTCGATCGTGATGGTGTCGCCGCTCTTGAAGCGGCGCATGTGCACCTGACAGGTGGTGGCGCCCGGATCCGGACCGTGCGGGATGCCGTCGATGACCAGCCCGCAACTGCCGCAGATGCCCTCGCGGCAGTCGGAGTCGAAGGCAATCGGATCCTGGCCCTCGCGGATCAAGTCGTCGTTCACGACGTCGAGCATCTCGAGAAACGACATGTCCGGGTGCACGTTCCTGGCGGTGTAGCTCTCCAGGCGGCCACTCGCGGTCGCATTGGGCTGGCGCCAGACTTTCAGAGTGACGGTCATCGACATGGCAGATCCTGCGGGTTCGCCTACTTGTAGCTGCGCTGCGACGGGTGGACTTCGTCGAACACGAGCGCTTCCTTGTGCATCACCGACCTGCGGTCGACGCCCTGGAACTCCCAGGCCGCGGCGTAGGAGTACTCGTCGTCCTTGCGCAAAGCCTCGCCGTCGGGGGTCTGGAACTCTTCGCGGAAGTGGCCGCCGCACGACTCGCGCCGTTCGAGCGCGTCGAGCGCGAGCAACTCGGCGAACTCCATGTAGTCGGCCACGCGGCCGGCGTAGTCGAGCGCGGGATTGAGGTTGTTCTTGTCGCCCGGCACGATCACGTTCTGCCAGAACTCGGTGCGCAGCGCCTGGATCTGCGTGAGCGCGCCCTTGAGGCCCTCTTCGGTGCGGGCCATGCCGACGTGATCCCAGCAGATCTGGCCGATGTTGCGGTGGAAGTCGCGAATCGTGCGCGTGCCCTTCACTGCCAGCACCTTGTCGATGCGCGCCTGCGCCTCCGCCCGGGCTTCCTTGAAGGCGTCGTGGTCGGTCGACACGGTGGGCAGCGACGAGCCGCCGAGATAGTTGGCCACCGTGTAGGGCGCCACGAAGTAGCCATCGGCCAGGCCCTGCATGAGCGCGCTGGCGCCGAGGCGGTTGGCGCCGTGGTCGGAGAAGTTCGCCTCGCCGAGCACGAACAGGCCGGGCAGCGTGGACATGAGGTCGTAGTCCACCCACAGGCCGCCCATCGTGTAGTGCACGGCGGGATAGATGCGCATCGGCACCTGATACGGATCCTCGTCGGTGATCCGCGTGTACATGTCGAACAGGTTGCCGTAGCGGCCCTTGATCGTCTCGACGCCCAGGCGCTTGATGGCGTCGGCGAAGTCGAGGTACACCGACAGGCCCGTCTCACCCGCGCCCTGCCCTTCGTCGCACACGGCCTTGGCGGCCCTCGACGCCACGTCGCGCGGCACCAGGTTGCCGAAGCTCGGGTAGCGGCGCTCGAGGTAGTAGTCGCGCTCGGCATCGGGAATCTGCGCGGGCGGGCGCTTGTCGCCCTTGGTCTTCGGCACCCAGACGCGGCCGTCGTTGCGCAGGCTCTCGGACATCAGCGTGAGCTTCGACTGGTGGCCGCCGCTGACGGGAATGCACGTGGGGTGGATCTGCGTGAAGCAGGGATTGGCGAAGAAGGCGCCGCGCTTGTGCGCGCGCCAGGCCGCGGTCACGTTCGAGTTGATGGCATTGGTCGACAGATAGAACACCGTGCCGTAGCCGCCGGTGCAGAGCAGCACGGCATGACCGGCGTGCGACTCGAGCTCGCCGGTGACGAGGTTGCGGCACACGATGCCGCGCGCCTGGCCGTTGACCATCACCAGGTCGAGCATCTCGCGGCGCTGCAGCATCTCGACGGTGCCGGCGTCGACCTGGCGCATCAGCGACTGGTACGCGCCGAGCAGCAGTTGCTGCCCGGTCTGGCCGCGCGCGTAGAAGGTGCGCGACACCTGCGCGCCGCCGAACGAGCGGTTGTCGAGCAGGCCGCCGTACTCGCGCGCGAAGGGCACGCCCTGCGCCACGCACTGGTCGATGATCTCGACCGACAGCTGCGCCAGTCGGTAGACGTTGGCCTCGCGGGCGCGGTAGTCGCCGCCCTTGATCGTGTCGTAGAAGAGCCGGTAGACGCTGTCGCCGTCGTTGCGGTAGTTCTTCGCGGCGTTGATCCCGCCCTGCGCCGCGATGCTGTGCGCCCGGCGCGGGCTGTCGTGGATGCCGAAGACCTTCACCTTGTAGCCGAGCTCGCCGAGCGACGCCGCGGCCGACGAACCCGCCAGGCCGGTGCCCACCACCAGCAC
>JBDTWC010000159.1:0-6105 GCA_040006875.1 Acidobacteriota bacterium
CGCCGGCCGGCAGGTTGGCGACATGCGCCACCCGGCCGCAATGCATCAACTGCACCAAGATCGTGCCGCCTTGCGCATGAACGGCGGCCGTCGTCGCCTTCCAGGCCTCGACCTGCGCCGTGTCGAACAGGCCGGGAATGCGAGGATAGCCCAAGCCATTGGGGCTGGGCGAGGTGCCTTCGGTGATGATGAGCCCCGCCGTCGCACGCTGGCCGTAGTAGCGCGCCATCAGCGCGTCCGGCGTGTGTCCGGGGGTGGCCCGGTTACGGGTCATCGGCGCCATCACCAGGCGATTGGCGAGGTGGAGCGAGCGGGCCGAGAATTTCTCAAACAGCATGGAAGCAAGTCTGATTGACAGTCCACACCGTCGTCTGTGCGAATGAGCACAGCGCCCCCACGCACCCGGCTTCAGCCACCATCGTGGCGTGCCGTAACTGTCGCAGCCGAAGATCGGACGCACGTCGAACAGAATCACGTAGGCCAGATCGAACACCGCCCAGCCGTGGACTGAACGCAATCATCCGAGCGTCACCTGCACGTGATGGGTCGCACCGTCATCTGCCAGGGACACGACCGGGGTGGTGAGGGGTAGCACCGCCCCGTCGAGCACGATTCCCGACACCCCTCGGTTGACGCCCCGCGGATTGTCGACGGCGATCTCGTAGCGTGCAGAGCGGTAGCGGAACGCAATCGTGAATCCCGGCCACGCCGTGGGAATGCAGGGGTCGATGATCAAATCCGCACCGCGCAGTTTGAAGCCGAGAATCCACTCGAGGCCGGCGCGGTAGATCCATCCGGCCGACCCCGTGTACCATGTCCATCCGCCCCGCCCGACGTGCTGCGGCTCGGCGTAGATATCGCCACACGCCACATAGGGCTCCACCTTATAGCGGGCGATGTCCTCGGGGGTGGCGCCGTGGTTGACCGGATTGAGTAGGTCGAACAGCGCGACGGCCTGGTCGCCATCCCCCAGGATCGCGAACGCAATCACCGACCAGGTTGCGGCGTGGGTGTATTGACCGCCGTTCTCGCGAATGCCGGGCGGATAGCCCGCGATGTATCCAGGGTCCTTGAGCGGCTGTTCGAATGGAGGCGTGAAGAGGAGCGCGAGCCGGTCGTCGCGTCGTATCAACTGCTCGTCCACCGCCGCCATCGCCGCAGTGGCCCGTGCTCTCGGGGCGGCGCCAGAGAGGATGCCCCACGACTGCGCGATGGAGTCGATGCGGCACTCGGCATTGGCCGATCCGCCTAGCACAGTGCCGTCGTCGAAGTAGGCCCGGCGGTACCAGCCTCCATCCCACCCGTCCTTCTCGAGCGCTTGCGCCACAGCGGCTGCGTGCAGTCGCCATGATGCGGCACGCGCCGGCTCACCGCGCCGCTCCGCCACGGGGGCCAGAGCCGAAAGGGTGGCGTGGAGGAACCAGGCCAGCCACACACTTTCGCCCTGGCCCCCCGCCCCGACGCGATTCAGACCGTCGTTCCAATCGCCGGTCCCGATGAGGGGCAGCCCATGACTGCCGACCGCGAGGCTGCTATCGAGGGCCCGCGCGCAGTGCTCGAACAGCGTGGCGTGCTCGGCCGAGGTCGAAGGCAGGAAATATGACTCCTGCTGGTCGGCGCGCAGCGTCGGGCCGTCGAGAAACGGCACCACTTCGTCGAAGACGCCAGCGTCCCCGGTGGTCGTCGCGTACTCAGTGGCCGCATATACCAGCCACAGCCGGTCGTCGGTCACGCGAGTACGCACACCCTGGCCCGCCGGCGGTAGCCACCAGTGCTGCACGTCACCCTGAACGAACTGGCGTGCTGCCGCGCGCAGGAGATGAGCACGGGCAAGGGGTGGCGTGGCCACGCACAGCGCGAGCACGTCCTGGAGCTGGTCCCTGAACCCGTAGGCTCCACTGGCCTGATAGAGCCCGGCGCGTGCCCACACCCGGCAGGCCAGCGTCTGATAGAGGAGCCACCGGTTGAGCATCAGGTCCATCGCCCGGTCTGGCGTCTTCACCTGGACCACGCTCAGCACGTCGTCCCAGGCGCTCACGGTGGCCGCGAAGACCGTGTCGAGGTTCGCGGCGCGGTAGCGCGCCACGAGCGACAGGGCGTCCGCGCTGGTCGCCGCCTCTCCCAGACAGAACACGACGTCGGTCACACCATGCGGTGGCAACTCGAGCCGCGTCATGACAGCGCCGCACGGATCGAGGCCGCCGCCGACCCGTTTCGACAGCGGCACACCGCTGGCCGCGGCGGCTGGATAGGCCACGCTTCCGTCACGTCCCAGGAACTCCGTCCGGTCGCCAGTCCACGACTGCTGGCGTCCGCCCAGGTCCGCGAACGCCACCCTGGAGCTGAAGTCGGCACTCCAGTGATTGCGCGCCAGCATGGCGCCCGTGGCCGGATCGATGTCGGTCACGATGAACGGCGCCGACGCGGACCGGGACGCGCCGAGCACCCACTCGACGTAGGCGGTGACCGCGAGCAGCCGCGTCCGGCCGGTGTCGTTCCTGATGGTCAGGCGCGAGATCTTGACCGGGTCGTCCTGCGGCACGAACTGCAGCAGCGTGAGCGAGATGCCGTGAGAGCTGTGCTCGAACCTGGAGAAACCCTGGCCGTGGGTCGCGGCATACGAGGCCCCGGGTTGACGGATGGGGAGGGCCGTGGGCGTCCACAGAGCACCGTCTTCCTCATCACGCACATAGAACGCTTCGCCCGGCGCGTCGCTGACGGGATCGTTGGACCAAGGGGTCAATTGATGCTGCTGGCTGTTGACCGCCCAGGTGTAGCCGGAGCCGTCGGCCGAGACCTGGAAGCCGAACGCCGGGTTCGCGATCACGTTGATCCACGGCGCCGGCGTCGAGCACCCGGGCCCCATTACTGTCACGTAGTCACGTCCGTCCCGGTCGAAGCCGCCAAGACCGTTGAAGAATTCGAGTTCGCGCCGCGTGGCCGGCCCGGCCGCCGGGGCTGGGCCGGGCGGGCGCACGGGCCCTGGCCGCGCGCCCTCGTGCGGCTCGACCCGCCGAACCTGGTCGAACAGACTTCCGCCGCGGCTGAGCAGAACCGCTCGCGCCACGTCCAATAGCAGCCGGTGCGTTTCGTCCGGCAGCATGTTGACGCGAAGCACGAACACCGCTCCTTTCGTCTGCGCCCCCACCGCCGCATGCTGGGACTGACTGGCCCGCACCAGGGCCTCCAGCGCCGTCTGCAGATCGTGCGCGTAGGACGCTGCGTGCTCGTTCAGGATCACGAGGTCCACCGCCAGCCCCTTCATCCGCCAGTAGGCATGCGCCTGCAGCAGTTGCCGCACGATCGGCAGATCGTCGCCGTGGTCGATGCGACAGACGACGATCGGCAGGTCACCCGACACACCGTGTTTCCACAGCAGCGCGGCCGTGCCCTGACTGCGCGTCAAGGCATCGGACGATGGACGCAGCGCCGCATTCGAATAGATCACGTAGCTCGCGAGGCGCTGGAAGAGGTTGGCATCGTCGGGCCCGATCCCGAGGTGAAACAGCTGCACCTGGGCCAGCGTCCAGGCCAGGGTGCCGGCGCGTTCGAATGCCGCGGAGTCGCGGTGCTTGTCGGCCAGATCGAGGACCTGCGCGCGCGAAGCGGCCACCAGGGTCCAGAAGGTGATGTGCGCAGTGGCGCCCGGCGCCAGTCTGATGCGGCGGCGCAGGCTGAAGATGGGATCCAGTACGGCGCCCACGGAGTTCGACAGGGGTTGCCCGCTGGTCACCGCGACGGGCGTGCGCACGCTCTGACCACGCCCGAGAAATCGCTCCCGGTCGGTTTCGAATTGGAGTGCGCCGACCGTGTCGCCCTCGACGACCATGAGGTGGGCCGCCCACACGACCGGCTCGTCTGGTGACCGACGGCGTCTTGTCGCCAGCACCGCCCCGACCTCATGAACGAACTCGGTCTCAACGAACAGGTTCGAGAAGGCCGGATGCGCGCGATCGGCGGCGTCAGGGGCCAGGACGAGCTCGGCGTAGGAGGTGACGTCGATCTCGAGCGTGTGCCGTCCACCGTTCGATACCGTGACCCGGCGCGCCTCCGCGTCGTCCTCGGGTGACACCGTGAGGTTCAATCGCGTGGTGAGCGTCCCGTCGCGCCTGACGCATTCGATCCGCTCCTCGAGAAACGTCATCTCGTAGCGGTCGGGCTCGGTGCCGGTCGGCTGATAGCCGGCCGACCACACGGTGCCGTGCTCGACGTCGCGAAGATAGATGAAGCTGCCTGAGTCGTCGCTGGTCGGGTCCGCTCGCCAGCGCGTCAGCGCCAGGTCGCCCCATCGGCTGTATCCAGAGCCGGCCGCCGTCATCATGACCGCGTAGCGGCCGTTCGAGAGCAGTTGCGTATACGCGGCGGGCTGATGCGGCGAGGGAAACCGGCGCGACGTCGCCGGGACCAGTTCGCGGACCCGAGGCGCGCGCGGCCCGACGTCGCTCCGGGGATGCGCACCCTCGACCTCGCGAGGCATGCGCTCCTGGAGCAGGAGTTCGGTGGCTTGGACGAGGGGCGCCGCGTGGAACCGCGCGCACATCGTCCCGTCGAGGAGCGTGTTGGCCAGTGCCAGCAGCGTCATGCCCTGGTGGTGGGCCATGTAGGCCCGGACCACGGCGAGCCGTCGCCCTGTGGGCAGACGTGACGGCGTGTAGTCGAGCGCCTCGTACCACCCGTAGTGCCCGCGGGCCCCGTCGGCCGCCAATCGTGCATAGTTGCGAACCGCTGCGTGCGGGGACACCATGGCGGCAAGCGCCGTCGCGTAGGGCGCCACCACGGCCTCGTCGCCGAGGCCGCGTTTCAGCCCGAGGTCTGGAATGCCAAAGCTCGAGTACTGATAGGTGCGCTCCAGGTCGCGCGCGTTGTAAGCGGATTCCGAGATGCCCCAGGGCAGATCTCGCTCGGCGCCGTAGTCGATTTGCCGGCGCACGATCGCCTGGCAGGTCTCATCGAGCAGGCTTCCCGGCGGCGCCCGCATGACCAAGCTGGGCATCAAATACTCGAACATCGATCCGGACCAGGACGTCAGCGCCGCACCGCTCCGCACCGGCGTCAGCGCCCGCCCGAGATGGAACCAGTGGCAGGTCGGCACATCGCCCTTGGCGATGGCGACAAAACTCCCGAGATGCGCTTCCGAGGCCAGTAGGTCGTAGCAGTTCGCATCGAGCTTGCCGTCATCCACTTGGTAGCCAATCGAGAGCAGCTGGCGATCGGTATCGAAGAGCAGCGCGAAGTCCATGGCGTCAAAGAGCACACGCGACCGGCCGGCCACTGCGTCCAGGCGCTGGGCGAGCAGCGCGGCGGCCGCCGAGGTTCCCGAGCCGGGCCCCATCACGCTCGCCGGTTGCGGAACAGGTTCCGCGACCAGTGTTGCCGCCACCGCCCCGGATCCGGTCTCGGTGGCGCCTGCACCAGTGGTGCGCCGCAGCGGCGGCGCCAGCGTTTCGTGCGCCGTCGAATGGAACTCGAGATCCCTCAGGTGGCTGCGCACCGACGTTTCCATGGCCGTGGCGCAAGCCAGCACTTCCAAGACACCCGCACCGCTCCGTTCCACGGACAAAGTACGCGCCCACGACACGACGTGCTGCACGGGCACCACGACGCGCTCGAGCCGGGACGATTCGGCGCCGCCCGGCGGCTCGGCCAGAGTCGCGGTCAGCGCCGCAAGCGCCTGCTCGAGACTCGCCCTGGTGCCCGCCGGGTCGGGCTGCGCGCCGGACAGGTGAAGCAGCGACTCTCGCGTGATGTCGAGCCCATCTCGGATGCCGGCCAACACCTCGTTCACCGACACCCGCGGTGAGTCACGCAGCTGGCGACATGCCGACTCGAGAGTCACCAGGTGGCCTGCCAGGTTGCCGCTGTCGACTGAAGAAATGAACTTGGGCTCGAGTGGGCGCAGAGTCTGGGTGTCGTACCAGTTGTAGAAGTGGCCTCGGTAGCGCTGGAGCGTGCCCATCGACGCCAGCGTCGCTTCCAACCGCCCTACGGCGTCCTGCGTCCCCAGCCAGCCGAAGTCGCGGGCCGCGACGACCGAGAGCAGGTAGAGCCCAATATTGGTGGGCGAGGTGCGGTGGGCGATGACCGGCGCGGGATCCTCCTGGAAGT
>JBDTWC010000160.1:0-6084 GCA_040006875.1 Acidobacteriota bacterium
ACCCGCGCGCCAGGCCGAAGCGATCGTCGAGCACGAACGCACTCACGAACGCCGCAGTGCGATAGCCGGCGGCGTTGAAGGCGCTCGCCAGCGTCGGCACGCTCGCCTTGAGCGGCACGCCGTTGTTACGCACGCCGTGCGCGGCCGGATTGCGCCCGGTCATGAGGCTGGCGTGCGCTGGCAAGGTGGTCGACGCCGCCGTCACCGCCCGCTCGAACACCACGCCGCTGGCACCCAGCCGGTCGAGCGTCGGCGTACGCGCGGCCGCATAGCCGTAGACGCCGAGGCGATCGGCGCGGGTCGTGTCGAGCGTGATGAGCAGCACGTTCGGCGGCCCCACCGACGCGCTGCGCGCGCGCTCGGAGCGCGGCCACAGCACGCCGCCGAGGCCGGCCGCGGCGACGAGGGCCGCAGCCATCCACAGCCGGGGATTGCGCCACACGGCGCCGAGCGTACTACGAGCCTCGGGTTCGCGCTCGGGTGGCCGGATGCGCCAATCGGCCGTCGCGCGCTCAACGGGCCGGGCCGGGCTCGCCGTCACCGCCTGACGCGCCCGCGCCCGTATCATTGAGGGCGATGCCGCTCACCCGCCGCCGATCGACCGTGCGACCAGGGCCTCTGGACGCGATCGCGGCCGTGCTGGTCGCGATCGGCGTGACCAGCGCCGCGGTCGTGCTCGTGGCCAGCGTGGGCATGGCGCAGGTCGCCACGACTCCTGACAGCGCCTCAGCGCCGCCCGGACCGGCCATCGACGTCGTGAGCTACGACGCCGCGATCACGCCAGACCTGGCGACCAGAAGCGTCACCGGCCAGGTGCGCATCCGCTTGACCGCGACCCGCGCGGCAAGCGACGTGACCTTCGATCGCGGCCTGCTGACCGTGGACCAGGTGAGCCACGGCGGCGTCGCGCAACCCTTCGACCTGACCGATCGGCGCGTGGTCGTGCACTTGGGCACGCCGCTCGGGGCCGGCCAGACCCGCGACCTCGACGTGGCCTATCACGGCACGCCGGGCTTCGGCCTGCAGTTCCCACCCGAGCGGTCGCAGGTCTACACCGTGTTCACGACCAGCGACTGGATGGTGAGTGCCGATGTGCCCGGCGATCGCGCCACGCTGCGCCTGCGCGTCACGTTGCCCGAGGCGCTCGCGGCCGTGGGCGTAGGCGCGGCGGTCGGAACGACGCCCGCCGGCCAGGGCCTGCGGGTACACGAATGGCGGCTCGACGCGCCGGCGCCCCCCTACACCTTCGGCTTCGCCGCCGGTCCGTTCACGACGGTCTCGGCCGGCCGCGACCGATTCCTGGGCGCGGGCTTCTCCGCCGCCGAACTGCGCCGCATCTTCGCCGACACCGACGCCATGCTGCGCTTCTTCGAGCGGCGAGCCGGCGTGCCCTATCCCCATGCCACCTACACGCAGGCGCTGGTGGCCCGCACCGTGGGCCAGGAGATGAGCGGCCTGTCGCTGTTGTCAGAAGACTACGGTCGCGCGGTGCTCGCCGATCCCACGGCCATCACACTCGGCGCTCACGAGGCCGCGCATCAGTGGTGGGGCAACCTGCTCACCTGTGAGGCGTGGACGCAGTTCTGGCTGAACGAGGGCATGGCCACGTTCATGGCCGCGGCGTTTCTCGAAGTGCGCTTCGGCCGACCGGCCTACGATCGCGCCGTCGAGCGCTTCCGCACCGAGTACTCCCGCGTGCGGGACGCCGGCGGCGACAAGCCGCTGGTGTTCCCGGCTTGGAACCGGCCTTCGGCTGACGACCGCACGCTGGTCTACCAGAAGGGCGCGCTGGTGCTGCACGAGCTGCGCGGACAGCTCGGCGACCCGGCGTTCTGGAAGGGCCTCCGTGCCTACACCCGCGAGTTCGTCGGCCACTCGGTGACGACGGTCGACTTCCAGCATGCGATGGAGCGATCGTCAGGGCAGGATCTGACGCCGTTTTTCGCCCGCTGGGTCTACGCCGCACGCTAGCGATGGCGCAGGGGCTCGGAACCCCGCGTCAAGCGCGGCCGGGCCAGAGCGCGCGCACTCCTGAACGGACGTGGCGGCGGGCCTCAGCCAGCATGAGGTAGACCCGCGCGACCTGCGGCTGCTTGATGTCCCAGGCGATCTGCCAGCCGAGCCAGCGCTTGCGTACTCTCACGAGCGCGCCGAGAGCGTTGTACGCGGAGATGGTGCGGTCGACCACCACGGTGCGCCCGGGGCCGAAGTGCGCGAAGCACGCCGTCCAGAACAATCGGTCGCGTGGATAGTCGGCACTCCATTGCCAGTGCACCGTACGCAGTACCGACTGGCTGCACAGCACCGCGCCGGCATCGAGGCGGTTCACGGCCGGGTCGAGCGACGGCAGGCGCGCGCGCACCATCGTGGTGCTGCCGACGATCATCCCTTCGAACCCGGCGGCGCTGTACTCGGCGTAGACGCGATACAGCTCGGGCAGGCACAGGGTGTCGTCGTCGAGCAGGTAGAAGTAGCCGTCGCGGATCGCCGCAAACGCGGTGTTGCGCTTGGCCACGATGTCGGCATCGTCGCAATCGATGGCGTAGACACGGATGCGAGGATCGGCGCGCAGGAACGGGTGATCAGGCGCGGGCCGGCGCGAGGAGGTGACGAGATGCCAGACCACGTCGTCGTGGGGCGGCAGCGACCGGTAGACCCGATCCAGCAGCTCGTGCCGGAACAGGGGCGTCACGATGTGCAGCATGCGGCTACGCGGACGTCGCGTCGTTGGCGCGCACCACCCGGCACGGATTGCCATAGGCCACGACGCCGGGCGGGATGTCCTTGGTCACGAGCGAGCCGGCGCCGATGACCACGTCGGCGCCGATCTCGACGCCATCGACGATGGTGGCGCCGATGCCGATCGAGCTACGCGCGCCGATGCGCACGAACCCGGCGATGTTCGCCCCCGGGTTGACCGTGGCGAACGGCCCGAGGCTGGTGTGATGCCCGATCGAGGCGTTGCGGTTGACCGACACGAAAGCACCGAGCGAAGCGAAGGCCGCCACCGACACCAGACTGTTCACGTGCACGCCGGCAGCGAACTGCGCGGTCGACGATACGGCCGCCGAACGATGCACGATGGTCGTGAACGTCAGCCGCAGCCCGAGCCGCTCAAGGTGGGCGCATACGGCCACCTTGCTGAGCGGCTGGTTCACGCCCAGGAACGCCTCGGCCGGACCTTCAGGATGCTCGCAGCGGTCTCCGAGCGCGATGTGGAAGCGGGGATTCGCAAAGGGCTGCAGATCGGTGCGCCCCAGGTTGTTGACGATGTGGACCCGGGGAAAGCGCCCGCACGATTCCAGGTTGTCGAGAATCATGGTGAGCGTCGGCTCACTGAGTCCCACCACGATCAGTCGTTCCTCGATCATTGCCTGCCGCCCGGATTGCCCTAGAGTATCGTTCTCGTGGCGTGACCCGCAGGCAAATCATGCACCTCGTCGCCGGGGTCGAGGGCTGGCTCAGTGCCCGCGAGGGCGAAGCGCTGTTCCGCTGTGCCCGGGCTTGCCGCGGCCGCGGCGCCATCGTGGAGATCGGATCGTGGAAGGGCCGCTCGACCATCGTGCTGGCGGCCGGATCGAAGGCGGGGTCGGGCACGGTGGTGTGCGCGGTCGATCCGTACGTGGGCATTCCGTCGCGCGGCCTGACCTCGTCGGTGGCAGAGTTCCAGGCCAACA
This sequence comes from Acidobacteriota bacterium, assembly GCA_040006875.1. Classification (GTDB taxonomy): domain Bacteria; phylum Acidobacteriota; class Vicinamibacteria; order Vicinamibacterales; family UBA2999; genus CADEFD01. The sequence goes on from JBDTWC010000160.1 coordinate 3,678, forward strand.
TCGATGCCGCTGGCGTGGCCGCGCTGGTGCGGCCCTACGTGCAGCACTCGGCCGAGGTCGCGCGCGCGTTCGGCGAGCCGGTCGAGCTCGTCTACATCGACGGCGCGCACGACCACGCCGCCGTGCTCGACGACTTCCGGCACTGGTTCCCCAAGGTGATCGACGGCGGCACGATGGCGTTCCACGACACCGTGGGCTACGCTGGACCGCGTCGGGTGGTGCGCGACCACGTCTACCGGTCGCGGCAGTTCAGGCGCGTGCGTTTCGCCGACTCGCTGACCTACGCCGAGAAGGTGGCCAGGAGCACGGCGATGGAGCGTGCCGTCAATGAGTGTCGCTGGTGGATCAATCAAGCCTACGCCGTGGCGCTCGGCGGCGTGCGGCGCCTGCGCTGCACCATCGGACACTGACGACCGCGCATGAATTTCTCAGACCAATCCCTGACCCGTTTGGCCACGGCGGTGCTGACACAGGCCGGTGCCGACCCCGTCGCCGCCGCGATCTGCGCCGCGCACTTGGTCGAAGCCAACCTGAAGGGCCACGACTCGCACGGTGTGCAGTTGCTGCCGGCCTACGTGCGCTGGATCAGCGACGGACGGGTGTTCCCCAATCGCCACGCGTCGATCACGCACGACCGGGGCGCAGTCGTGGCCATGGACGGCGAGTTCGGTCTGGGCCAGGTCGTGGGACTCGACGCCGTGCAGGTGGCGATCGAGCGGGCGCGGCGCCTGGGCATTGCATGCGTCGGCCTGCGCAACGCCGGTCATCTCGGCCGCATCGGCGCCTACGCCGAGGCCTGCGCCGAGGCGGGCTTGGTGTCGATGCACTACGTCAACGTGGTCGGTCACGCGCCGACCGTGGCGCCGTTCGGGGGTCGACTGCCCCGCATGGTCACAAACCCATACTGCTGCGCGGTGCCGCGGCCGGATGGCCGTCACGTGGTCGTCGACTTCGCCACGAGCGCGGTGTCGATCGGCAAGATTCGCACGGCGTATATGCGGGGCGAACGCGCGCCCGAACACGCACTGGTTGACGCCGACGGCCACACCACCACCGACCCCGGCACGCTGTTCACGGCCGAGCGACGCGGGCATCTGCTGCCCTTCGGCCAGCACAAGGGCGGCGGTCTGCAGATCCTGTGCGAACTGCTCGGCGGCGCGCTGGCCGGACACTGGACCATCCGGTCGCCCGGCCGCGCCGACTACGGCGCCACGATCAACAACATGCTGTCGATCGTGCTCGACCCCGACGCCTTCGGCGGCCGCGATCACTTCGAACGCGAGGTCACGGCCATGGTCGACGGCCTACGCGACACGCCGCCCGCGGCCGGCTTCGAGTGCGTGCAACTTCCCGGCGACCCGGAACGTGCCGCCATGGCCGAACGGCGCGCGCGCGGCATCGACATCGACGACAACACCTGGGCCAGCCTGACCCGGTGCGCGGTCTCACTGGGCATCGCCGAGACCGCCCTGCCGACCGTCTGCGCCGCTCAGAACCGGTAGGCCATCGAAAGCTGATAGGCCCGCGGCGGATGGCGGTTGAACGGCTGCAGGTAGCCTGTGCCGTAGGTCTGGTTCGCGCCGGTATTCCACTGGGTGTTGGCCCCGGTGTTGAACACGTTGAAGACATTGAGCGCGGGGTCGAGACACGAGCCGGCCGGGGCACCTTCGAGCGTGAAGACGTGCCAGAAGATCACCGCCCCCTTGAAGTAGTCGGCGCGGCGCCCGACCCCGTCGTTGACGTTGCGCGACGAGATGCCCGGGGCCAGGTCGAGCGCGTCGCTGAAGAGACGGCGCGACGTGACCGGCGCGGCCCGCAGCAGCTCGCCGTCGAGGTTGAGCGACTGCGACGGCTTGCTCGTTTCGATCATCGGCGACTCGCCCGACACCGTGATGGTCTCGGAGAGAGTGCTGAGCTTGAGGTCGAAGTCGACCGTGAAGGTGATGCCGGCGCGCATCACGATGCCCTCGCGGCGCACGCCGGCAAAGCCGGCCAGTTCCACCGTGACCACGATCGCGCCGGGCGGCAGGCCGTTCAGCCGGTAGTAGCCGGTGCCATCGGCCACGGCCACGATCGGCGCGAGGATCTGCGGGGAGGTCGCGGTGACCGTGGCGCCAGGCAGCGCGCCGCCTTGTTCATCCTTGACGAAGCCGCGCAGGCTGGCGTCGCCGGTCTGGGCGAGCGCGGAGCTCGCGCTCCACAGGGACGCTGACACAAGCACGCAGAACAGGATTCGGGACATCGTCCACCCCCTCTGTTGTTGCCGCGACTGAATGGTTGGAAGAGGCACATTCAGCGCTCAGCGGGGCGGGTTTGTCAATCAGCGATGACGAATTCTTGCATACGTCGTACGTATCTATTTCCTGAACGTATCTCCAATTTGGATGGGCGTGGCGCGCACCGCCAG
>JBDTWC010000161.1:0-6067 GCA_040006875.1 Acidobacteriota bacterium
CCGCGCCGCGCGGAAGGTGGAGCGGAGAGAGATGCCGGGTCGAGTGCGACGCGAGGGGCGGCGAGGATTCGGCGCTGCGTGCCCAAGTAAACGCCACTGCTAGCCCGGAGCCCCCAGCCACTAGTACCATGGGCCCGATGCATCCGAACGAGATCCGACGGTCGTTTCTGGCCTACTTCGCCGCCCACGGCCACCGCCCCGTGGCCAGCTCGCCGCTGGTTCCGCACGACGACCCGACCCTGCTCTTCACCAACGCCGGGATGAACCAGTTCAAGGACGTCTTCCTCGGCCGCGAGACACGCGACTACTCCCGCGCCGCGACCTCGCAGAAGTGCATGCGCGTCAGCGGCAAGCACAACGACCTCGAGAACGTCGGCCCATCGCTGCGCCATCACACCTTCTTCGAGATGCTGGGCAACTTCTCGTTCGGCGACTACTTCAAGCACGACGCCATCGCCCTGGCCTGGAAGCTCCTGACTGACGAATGGGGCCTCGACCCGGCGCGTTTGCGGGTCACCATCTTCAAGGGCGAGGACGGCATTCCGCGCGACGACGACGCCTACGCGCGCTGGCGCGACTTCGTGCCGGCCGAGCAGATCGGCGAGTTGGGAGCCGCCGACAACTTCTGGTCCATGGGCGACACCGGCCCGTGCGGCCGCTGCTCCGAGATCTACGTCGACCGCGGCCCCAGCGTGGCCGGCAGCGGCGATTTCATGACCGACATCACCTCGGGCTCGGACCGCTTCGTCGAGATCTGGAATAACGTGTTCATGGAGTTCGACCGTAGCGCCGGCGGCGTGCTTGCCCAGCTGCCAGCGCGCTCGATCGACACCGGCATGGGGCTCGAGCGGATCGCGGCCGTGCTGGCCGGATCGATCTCCAACTACGACACGGCTCTCTTCACGCCCATCCTCGACGCCATCGGCGTGCTCGCCCACCGCCGCCACGGCGGCACCATGGACCCGGCCGACGTGTCGATGCGCGTGGTCGCCGATCACCTGCGCGCCATGACCTTCCTGGTCGCCGACGGCGTCGTGCCCTCGAACGAGTGGCGCGGCTACGTGCTGCGCAAGATCATGCGGCGCGCCATGCGCCACGGCCGCAAACTCGGCTTGGAGAGCGCGTTTCTCTACCGGCTGGTCGACGTGCTCGTCGCCGAGATGGGCGAGGCCTATCCGGAGCTCGTGGCCGGCCGCGACGCGGTGGTGCAGGTGGTCCACAGCGAAGAGGATCGCTTCGAGGCGGTGCTTTCGGGGCCCGGCATCGCCAAGGCCGAGCAGATCATCGAGTTGCAGCGCGGCGTCGGTGTGTTCCCCGGCGACAAGGCGTTCATGCTCTACGAGACGTTCGGCATGCCGCGCGACTTCGTGGAAGATCTGGCCGCCAGTGCCGGCCTGCGCTTCGACGCCGAGGGCTTCGACCAGAAGCTGCAGCGCGAGCAGGAGCAGGCGCGCAAGGGCAGCGCTTTCGGCAGCGGCAAGAAGCCCGAGCTGTCACCCGAGGCGCGGGCGCGCGTCGCTGCAACCACCGACGCCTTCATCGGCTACGAACGTGAGACCGGCGATGCGGTGGCGATTCGTGCGCTGCTCGACCAGGCGCTCGAGCCAGTCGAGTCGCTAGCCAGTGGCAGCGCCGGCGTCGTCGTGCTCGAGCGCACGCCCTTCTACGTCGAGTCCGGCGGTCAGGTGTCGGACACGGGCGCGCTCCTCGGCCCGTCGGGCACCTCGACCGCGGTCATCGATGTCGTCCGCCTCGGCCCGGGTCTGCCCCGCGGCCATCGCGTGGCGCACGTGGCCGAACCGCTGCGCGTCGGCGACCTGGTCACGCCGGTCGTCGACCACGAGCGTCGCGCCGCCATTCGCCGCAATCACACCGCTACCCATCTGCTGCACGCCGCGCTGCGCCAGACGCTCGGCGCGCACGTGAAGCAGGCCGGCTCGCTCGTCGCGCCCGATCGCCTGCGCTTCGACTTCGTGCACGGCGCGGCCATTCCAGCTGCCGACCGCCAGCGCATCGAGCAAATCGCCAATCAGGCGATTCTGGCCAACGATCTCGTAGGCACCGAGGTCAAGGACACGCAGCAGGCGATCGCCGACGGCGCCACCGCGCTCTTCGGCGAGAAGTACGGCGACCAGGTGCGGGTGGTGGCTATCGGCGATGGCCGCTTCAGCACCGAGCTGTGCGGCGGCACCCACGTGCGCGCCACCGGCGACATCGGTCTGCTCGTGGTCACTGAGGAATCGGGCGTGGCCGCGGGCGTGCGGCGCGTGGAGGCCCTCACCGGCCCGGCCGCACTCGGCTACTTGCGCGCGGCGCTCGACGAGCTGCAGCGCGCCTGCGCCGCCGCGGGCGTACCCGCCGCGAATCAGCTGGTGGCGAAGATCGAGCAGCAGACCGTCCAGCTCGCCAAGGCGCACAAGGACATCCGCGAGCTGAAGACCACAGCGGCGATGAGCGGTACGGCCAGCGGCGGAGCCGCCGACGACAGCAGCATCATCGGCCCGTATACCGTGGTGGTGCGCCGCGTCGACTCGCTCGACCGCGAGGGTCTCCGCGAGCTCGCCGACCTGACCAAGTCGAAGCTCACCGACGGGGTCGTGTTCCTCGCTGGCGAGTCTGATGGACGCGTGGCGATGGTGGCGGCGGTCACGCCCGGCGCCGCCAAGAAGGCGCCGGCCGGGGCGCTGGTGAAGCATCTGGCACCGGTGGTCGGCGGCGGCGGCGGCGGACGGCCTGATTTCGCCGAAGCCGGCGGCAAGGACGCGACGAAGATCCCGGAACTGCTCAGCGCGGCGCGGGCGCGCATCGAATCGCTGCTGCAGGGCTAACGCGACGGTGCGGAGTGCACGATATTCTTTGCGGGGACGTGTCAGCCGGCGCAGTGGCGCCGGGCAGACGCCCTACACTAGGACCCTCGTGACGTCAGTCCGCATCATCTTTGCCGGCCTCGCCCTGCTCGCGCTCTCGGCCGCCAGCGCCGACGCGCAGATCTACGCCTGGACGGATGCGTCGGGCCGCATGGTCCTTTCTGATCGGCCGCGCACCGACGGCGGCACCGTGCGCACCTTCGCCGTGGCCGAGGCGCCTGGCGTCACGGTGATCCGGCCCGCGGACGAGAGATCGGCCCGCTTCGACTCCATCATCGACCACCACGCCGCGGCCCAGGGCGTGAGCGCCGATCTGGTGCGCGCCGTCATCCAGGTCGAGTCGGCGTTCAACCCACGCGCCCTGTCGCCCAAGGGCGCCATGGGCCTGATGCAACTGATGCCGGCCACCGCCTCGGAGCTGGGCGTAGACAACCCCTTTGATCCGGCCCAGAACATCGGCGGCGGCATCCGCTACCTGAAGCGCCTGCTGTCGCGCTACGACGACAAGGTGGAGCTGGCGCTGGCCGCCTACAACGCCGGCCCAGGGGCCGTGGACAAGTACGGCCAGAAGGTGCCGCCCTACCAGGAAACCCGCGACTACGTGAAGCGCATCACCAAGAACAGCGGCGGCGCCCAGGCCAAGCCGGCGACCCGCATCTACAAGTGGGTCGAGGTGGTCGATGGGCGCACCCTGACCCGCTATTCCGACCGCCCGCAATTCCCAGACAAAGCTCAATAGCGCCCGGCTCCAGGGCCGCCCCGGATGGCCCAACCGGCGTCAGCTGTGGTATTCTTCGTGTTTTGGCGCGCCTAGCGCTCTAGAGGTTTGTACACGTGGCGAAGCGAAACCCCTCGGCCCTGAAGGCCCACCGTCAGAACGTCGTGCGCCGAGCGCGCAACCGCGACCTGCGCTCCACGCTGCGCACCGGCCTCAAGGGCATCCGGGCCGCTCTGAACGCCGGTAAGATCGACGACGCCAAGACCCTGCTCGGCGCCGCCGTGTCGCTCGTGGACAAGATGGCCGGCAAGGGCATCATCCACAAGAACACCGCCGGCCGCTACAAGTCGCGGATGGTGGCCAAACTCAAGCCCAAGGCCGCCTAGCCGGCGCGCCGGCGGCTCCGCCGCCACACACCTCCACGACCAACCGCTCGAGCACGAACCGCGGCTCGCCCTGCGACGACTTGATCGCCAGATCGGTCTCGAGCACGGCGCGCAGTGCCTGACGGGCTCGCGCGTCGGGCCGGAGCCGAATCACCGCCGCGCGAATCTGCCCCAGGATCATCGGCGCCACCCCGCCGGCCTCGAACTCGGCGTCGATCTCGCGCAGCGCCGCCGCCGGGTTGCCGTTCCAGATCGCCTTCCCCAACGCGAAGTCCTCACCCGGCTCCTCGACCGGCAGCACCACGTCGCGGACGTGGCCGGCCGTGATCGCGCCCTCGCCCGCCGCATAGAGGACCAGCTTGTCGATGGCGCTGCGGATGCGCGGCAGGTGCAGCCCGGCGGCATCGAGGAGCGCCGTGACGGCCGGGCCGTCCATGGTCATCTCGTCCTGATCGAGCCGCCCCTTGATCCAGCGCGCCGCCTCGGCTGGCGAGGTGAGCGTGCCGCAGTCGACGACGATGGCGTGCTTGATGAGCAGCTTGGTGATGCGCCGGCCGCGGTCGAGCGACGCCGTGTCGAGCACCAGCGTGGTGAGCGGTTCGGGGCGCTCGACGTAGGCCTCGAAGTCTTCGGCCGGCGTGGTGACGCGCGCGCGCCGCTTGCCGCTGCCCGGAGCCGCGGGCGCGTCACCGCCGTCGTCGTCCTTGGCCCGTTTCGGCGCCAGAATGGCCTCGGCGTCGTGGACGAGCAGCACCCGGCGTGGCGCCATCATCGGCAAGGTGCGGGCGGCGCTGATGATGGCGGAGAACATCGCGTCGCGATCGGCCGCCGCGGTCGCTTCGCGGGCGTGGAACGAGGCGGTGTTGAACGCCTGCAGGCCGTCCTCGACCAGGGCCAGGAACGCCTGCGCCAACTCGAGGCGCGACGGCACGTCGTCGCTCTCCAGAAGATAGATCGGCGCCGGTGTTCCGGCTCCGATGGCGGCGCGCACCTGAGCCGGGGTCATCAGAACGCTTCCATGATCGCGCTCACCACCGAGCGCGCGAAGTCGGTCGAGAGCCGGTCGATGGCGGCGCGCTCCTGGTCGATGGCGCCGGCCCCGAGGCTGAGGCTCGAGGCGCTGGCCAGCTCGTACTCGTCGCTGAACGACAGCGCCGGGTTCTCCCAGAACGGCTTCTGCTGCTGCACGTCGATGAACGACACGCTCACCAGGATGGTGAAGCGATAGCGCGAGGCCTGCTGGTTGGCGTTGAACCCGACCGGCGCGGCGCCGACGTTCAGGATGTCGCCGCGCACGATGCCGTCGACGCCGGTGTCGTTGGGAGACACCTGGTAGCGGCCGCGGCTCTGAAACTCGACCCGGATCTTCTCGGTGAAGATCTGCTCGAGCGGCGAGTAGGGCGTCCGGTTGCCGAACATCGGCACGCCGATGGTGTGGATGTAGCTCGGCACGGTGTTGCCGCGGCCGGCGAGCGCATACCCGCAGCCCGCCAGTCCCACCCCGGCCGCCGCGAGCGGCACCAAGCGCAGGGCCGCGCGGCGGGAGAGCACCGCTCCCGGGACCCGCGCCCTCACCCCACCACCACCGACACGAGACGGCCCTTGGCCACGACCACCTTCTTTACCGTCTTGCCCTCGAGGTGGGGCTGCACGGCCGGGTCGGCCAACGCCAAGCGCTCGAGTTCCGCATCCGACGCATCGGGGCTGGCCACGATCCGCCCCCGCACCTTGCCGTTGACCTGCACCGCGATGACGAGGCTCTCGGCCCGGGCCGCGCTCTCGTCCACCGTCGGCCAGCTGGCGGCGGCCAGGCCGTCGCCATGCCCGTAGCGCTCCCAGATCTCCTCCGCCGTGTGCGGCGCAAACGGCGACACCAGCAGCACCAGGGTCTCGATCGCCTCGCGGGCAACGGTCGCGGCGTGCGGCGAAGGCGCGGCGCGCTGCGCGTCGGTGAAGAGATACAAGTCGTTCACGAGCTCCATCATCGCCGAGATGGCGGTGTTCATCTGCTGGCGTACGTCGATATCGCCGGTGACGCGGCGGATGGTGTCATGAGTCTTGCGGCGCAGCGCCCGCTCGTCGCTGGTCAGCGTCGC
>JBDTWC010000162.1:0-6063 GCA_040006875.1 Acidobacteriota bacterium
CGTGACCACCACCGCCTCGTCCGAGGACCGATGCCGTGATTGGCGCTGGATCCAGCTCGGCGCCAGGCACGCTAAGTGTTCGAAGTCTCCCCGCGGCAGTCGGTCTACATCATCTCGCGCAAGTTCTACTGACGCGCAACCGGGAAGCCGTCCGGCCGGTCTACACTCACATCAGGAGCACCACCATGCGACGTTTTCCTCGTCTTTGTGTCGTCGGCGCCGCCGTGGCCGTGGCCGTGACCGTGGCGGTCGCGTGTGGCGGGGGCGGGGGCAGCCCGACGGCGCCGAGCGACGGCGGGGGCGCGGGTGGCACCGGCGGGGGCACCCCGGCGGCGGCCACGATCACGATCGGCAGCGATGGCCGGGTCGCGCCGGCGAGCATCACGGTCACGCCCGGCTCGCGCGTGACCTTCGTGAATAACCACAACCGCCCGCACGACATGAGCTCGGACCCCCATCCCGACCACACCGACTGCCCGGAGATCAACCAGGTCGGATTCCTGCAGGCCGGTCAGACCCGCACCACCGGCAACCTGAACACGGTGCGGGTGTGCGGCTTCCACGATCACAACGAACCGACCAACAGCGCGCTGGCCGGCTCGATCACCATTCGCTAGGCGGGCGGCTCGTAGTCGTAGACGCCGCGACCGGTCTTGCGGCCGAGGCGTCCGGCGGCGACGTGCTGCTCGAGCAGCGGACAGGGACGGAACTTCTCGCCCAACGTGCGGTGCAGGTAGCGCAGGATGCTCAGGCGCGTGTCGAGGCCCACCAGATCGACCAGTGCGAACGGCCCCATCGGATGGTTCAGGCCGAGCTTGAGCGCCTTGTCGATGTCGCGCGCCGAGGCCACGCCCTCCTGCAGCATATAGAACGCCTCGTTGCCGATGAGCGCGTTGATCCGGCTGGTAATGAAGCCCGGTGACTCGCGGATCAGCACCGTCTCCTTCCCCATCGCCGCCGCCACCGCGGTCATGACCTCGACGGTGTCGTCGCTGGTCTCGAGCGCGCGCACGATCTCGACCAGCTTCATCTTGTGCACCGGATTGAAGAAGTGCATCCCGCCGATGCGGCCCGGGCAATCGAGCACCACCGCCAGGTCGGTGAGGCTGAGCGCAGAAGTGTTGCTGACGATCACGGCGTCGGCCGGCGCACTCGCCTGCACGTCGGCGAGCAGAGCCAGCTTGAGGTCCATTCGTTCGGGCGCGGCCTCGACGATCACACCTGCACCCGCGACCGCTTCGGGCAGCGACGTGGTGGTCGTGAGGCGCGCTTGCAGCGCGGCGGCCTGGCTCGGCGTAACCTTGCCGAGTGCCACGCTCTGGGCGATGATGCCGGCGATGAGGTCGCTCGCCTGCTCTGCCTGCATAGTGGAGACGTCGTAGAGCCGCGTGGTGTAGCCCGCGGCCAGCGCGGCGTGCGCGATGCCGTGGCCCATGATGCCGGCGCCCAGCACTGCGAGGGGTCGGTTCAGTCGGGCCTGGTCCATCCGCACTCCTCAGCCGTTCGCTGCCGGCGCCCGAGGTTAGCGCACTTCGAACGACCGTTCAAAGGCGCGGCTGCCACTGGACCGGCGTGGACGGGATCGCGATCGCTTGGCCGCGACCGCGCCTCACTCCGCGGTTTCGCCCGGCTGCAGTTCCAGTACCTCGATGCCGGTGCCGGCCAGGTGGGTCTTCAGCAGCTCCGGCGTGCCCGTGAGCAGGGGGAACGTGCCCCAGTGCATCGGCACCACCAGTTTCACTCCCAGCCACTGCGCCGCTGTCGCGGCCGTGTCTGGCCCCATCGTGAACCGGTCGCCGATGGGCAGGAAGGCGATGTCTGGCTGGTAGAGCTCGCCGATGAGCTTCATGTCGCCGAAGAGCGAGGTGTCGCCGGCAAAGTAGATGGTCTGGCCGTTCTCGAGGCCCACTACGAAGCCGGCCGCCTCGCCCAGATAGGTGCCGTCGTCGAAGCTGCTGCTGTGGCGTGCGTCGGTCATGGTGATGCGCAGACCGTGAGTGTGGACGGTGCCGCCCTTGTTCATGCCTTCGAGACGGGTGACGCCCTGGGCACTGAGCCACGACGTGATCTCGTAGATCGCCACCACCGCGGCGCCCGTCTGCCTGGCCATCGCGGCCGCATCGGCGGTGTGGTCGCGGTGACCATGCGACAACAGGATCAGGTCGGCGACCTTGGGCTCGCGCCCTGGGGGAAAGCTCGGGTTGCCCGTGTACCACGGGTCCAACAGCAGGGTCTTGCCGCCGGGCGTGCGGAGGGAGAAGGCGCTGTGACCCAGCCACGTGATCGATAGGGCATGCATGTAGAGATCTCTTAGTTTGCGATCGCACGATCTTTCGATCATCCGGTCCATGCACCCTGATCATCTGAGCGCAGGATCACCGGATCACGCGATAAAATGATCTTACCGTGTCCGTATCCCCTCTGACTTTCGTCCGCCCTCGTGAGCCCAAACCCGACTGGCTGAAGGTGCGCGCCCCCGGCTCGGAGAACTACCTCCGTTTGAAGGGCATCATGCGCGACCTGAAGCTGAACACGGTGTGCGAGGACGCCCACTGCCCGAACATCGGCGAGTGCTGGCACCACGGCACCGCCACGTTCATGATTCTCGGCGATGTCTGCACCCGCGCCTGCGCCTACTGTGCCGTGAAACACGGCCGGCCCGCGGCCCTCGACGTGCACGAGCCGGCCCGGGTCGCCGAGGCGGTGCAGGCGATGGGGCTGAAGCACGCGGTGATCACCTCGGTGGATCGCGACGACCTGGCCGACTGCGGCGCGTCGATCTTCGCAAGCACGATTCGCGAGATCAAGGCGCGCGTTCCCGACTGCCGGGTCGAGGTGCTGATCCCTGACTTCAAGGGCGAGGAACCTTCGCTGCGCACGGTCCTCGAGGCACGTCCCGACATCCTGAACCACAACACCGAAACGGTGCCGCGGCTCTATCGCATGGCGCGCTCGGGCGGCAAGTACACGCGCTGCCTCGAGCTGCTCGACCGCGCCCGCACCTACGCCCCTGACATTCCGACCAAGACTGGCGTGATGGTCGGCCTCGGCGAGGAGCACGACGAGCTGGTGCAAGTGTTCGGGGATCTGCGGGCCGTGGGCGTAGCGATCCTGACCATCGGCCAGTATCTGCGCCCCTCGCCCGACCACGCGCCGATGACGCGCTACTACCACCCCGACGAGTTCCGCGAACTCAAGCGGATCGCGCTCGGTCTGGGGTTCGCGCACGTCGAGGCGGGTCCGCTCGTGCGCAGCTCGTATCACGCTCACGAGCAGGCCGACGCCGCGATCCTCGCCGCCTCGCGCTGAGCCCGGCGCCGGCATCGGTGCCATCCATACCCCGGCCGTCCCGCGGCGTGCGCTACAATTCGCGCACGTCGCCGTGCCGATGTCCCCCTTGCTGCGAGCCACACTTGCCGGCGTGACGCTGGTCGTCGCGGTCGGCTGCCAGCGCCCGCCGGCTCCAGCGCCAGCGGCATCGACTCCCCTCACCGTGGGGCTGAACCACGGCGTTGCGCAGATGGGACGCTACGATTTCTCGGCTGCGGCCGGTGACTTCGCCGCGCTCGCCCAGGAGCACCCGCAGTCGCCTGAGGTCGCGTTCAATCTCGCGCTGGCACTCGTCAACCGGCAGCGCGACGGCGACGGCGCGGCGGCCGAGCGGCTGCTGCGCGGCGTGCTGCGCGATCCCGCCGTCGGAACGAGAGCGAGCTACGTGCTCGGGCTCCTCCTGCTCTACGGCGGGCACGACCGCGAGGCGTTCCCGCTGCTGCGGGACGTGGCCGCTGACGCGCCGTCCGACGCCTTCCCCGCTTACTTCGCCGGCCAGGCTCGCCTCGCCACCGCACCCGCCGAGGCGTTGACCTGGTTCGCCGTGGCGCAGGCCCTCGACCCGCTCCTGCGCAGCGCGCACTACGGCGCGTTCCAGGCACTGCAGCGTCTTGGCCGCGGCGCCGAGGCCGAGAAGATGCTCGGCCAGTTCCAGTCGCTCGAATCGGATCCGCGCGCCGAGGTCGCCGAGTTCAAATACACGCGCATGGGGCCACTGGCCCTGGCGATCACGGTCGACGAGCCGAGCGCGCCTGGGCCTGCGCCAACTGGGCCGCCATTCCTCGCGGCCACGCCACTGCCGGCGCCGGCCGGGGCACGCTGGCGCGCGAGCGGCGCGGATCCGCGCTCGCTCACCGTGGCTGACATCGACGGCGACGGACGGCTCGACATCTTTGCTGCCAACGTGTTCGACTCGGGCCCGCCCAACGCGGTCTACTTCTCGCGCCGCGACGGCTGGCATCTCGACCTCTCTCACCCGCTCGCCGCCGTGTCGGGCGTACGCGCGGCGTTGTGGGGCGATGTCGACAACGATGGACGGATCGACGTCGTGCTGGTGCGCGCCACGGGTGGCACGGCGCTGTGGCGACAAACGGCGCCGAACATCTGGCGCGACGTGACCCGCGAGAGTCGTGCGGCCACCCCGCGCCTCGACGGCGTCGACGGTGCGCTGGTCGATGCGGATCACGACGGCGACCTCGACATCTGGCTGGTGAACGGAGCCGGTCCGAACGAGTTGCTGAACAACAACGGCAACGGCACCTTCCAGCCAATTGCGGTGCGGGCCGGCATCGCCGGCGACGGCCGCCCGTCCACCGGCATCGCGGTCGTCGATCTCGATCACGACCGCGACCATGACCTGGTGGTGCTCCACGCCGCACCGCCGCAGGACGTGTTTGTCAACGACCTCGTGTGGCACTACCGGAGAGCCAGTGGCTTCGATGACTTCACGGCCGCGGCGTTCGACAGCGTGCTCGGCGCCGATCTCGATGCCGATGGCCAGACCGAGCTCTACACCACTGGTCCGCGCGGCCTCGAACGCTGGACGCCGGACCGTGGCGGCGTGTGGCGGGCCGCGGCCGTGGCGCCGGCAGCCGCCGTGGCCGGATTCGGGTCGCGTCTGGCGGTGGCGGACACCAACGGCGACGGATCCCTGGAGGTGCTCGCCACGCACGGCCGAACCTGGCAGGCGCTCGACGTCGCCGCCGCGGGCGGGGCGGCCGCCGCCGCCGCGCTCGACGGCGGCGACGCCGTGCTCGGCTGGACGGTGGCGTCGCTCGACGACACGCACGGCCCGTCGGTGCTCGGCGTGGGCAGCGGCGGGCTGGTCGAGTGGAAGCCCGGGCCCGGTCGCCATCCTTACCTCACGCTGTCGGTCACCGGTCGCGACCAGGCAAGCGATCAGCTCCGCTCCAATGTCTCCGGGCTCGGCACGAGACTGGCAGTAAGGGTAGAGTCGCGCTGGACCGCCTTCGACACGGCCCGGCCGCAGTCGGGCCCCGGCCAGAGCCTGCAGCCGGTGTCTGTGGGTCTGGGCGGCGCGGCGCGCGCCGATTTCGTGTCTCTCACCTGGCCCGACGGCGTGCTGCAGACCGAGATCGCGCTCGAGGGCGGTCAGCGCCACGTGATCGCCGAGACGCAGCGCCAGCTTTCGAGCTGTCCGGTGCTGTTTGCCTTCAACGGCACGGCGCTGACCTTCGTCACCGACCTCCTCGGTGTCGGCGGCATCGGCTTCTTCGAGCGGCCCGGGGTCTACAGCGCGCCCTACCCGCGCGAGCACCTGCTCTTCCCCGAGGGCAGCATCGCCCCCCGCGACGGCCGCTACGAGATCGTCATCGGCGAGCCGATGGAGGAGGTGACCTACCTCGATCGCGCCTCGCTCGTGGCTTACGATCTGCCTCCGGGGTGGCGCATGACGCTCGACGAGCGCAAGGGGCTCGGCGAACCGATGCCGACGAGCGCGCCGATCTTCTACCGCGAGGAACGACTGCCCACGCGGGCCATCAACGACCGCGGCGTCGACGTCACGGCGCTGGTCAACACGGCCGACCTCCGCGCCGCGCCTCCCGGCGCGCCTGATGCGCGCTTCATCGGCCTGACCGCGCCACATCTCCTCGAGCTGGAATTCGATCGCGCCCTCGATCGCGGCCCGGGCCGGCCGGTGCTGATGCTCGACGGCTGGGTCGAGTATCCGTATGCGCAAACGGCGTTTGCCGCCTGGCAGGCTGGCGCCGC
>JBDTWC010000163.1:0-6044 GCA_040006875.1 Acidobacteriota bacterium
GCTCCGGCGCCGCCGGCCGTGTCGTCGCCCGGGACGCGCGACGTCCTGGGCATGTATCCCGCACTGCGCGAAGACCACGTGCGCTACTTGCAGAAGTGGGGCTTCGTCACGCCCACGCAGCGGGGCGGCGGCACCCAGTTCTCGTTCCAGGATCTCGGCCTGCTGCGGCAGCTGCACGGCGAACTGCAGAAGGGCGTGGCCTTTCGGGCCGCCCTGCGCGAGTTGCAGTTGTCGAAGGAAGGGCAGTTGGCCTTCGACTTCCGGCTCGACGCCGAGCCGGCGCGCATCATCGCGCTCGCCCGCAAGCAGCCGCTGGTGCCGATGGCCAAGTCGGCGGTGGCCGACGTCACCCTCGACGGCAGTCGGCCGCTGTCGGGGTCGGAGCAGCACTTCCTTGAAGGCTCGCTGCTCGACGACGGCACGCCCGAGCGTCAGGAGGAAGCCTCGCGCGCCTACCGGCGGGCGCTGCACGATGAGCCCGACCTGGTGCCGGCGCTCATCAACCTGGCCAACATCCGCTACGCCTGCGACGACCTGCCCGAAGCGCAGGCGCTCTACGAGCGCGCCATCCGCCTCGACGACAGCTTCTTCGAGGCGCACTTCAACCTCGGTAACATCCACCACGATCTCGGCCGCCACGCCGTGGCCGTCGACTACTACCGGCGCGCCTTGTCGTTCAACGGGCAGTACGCCGAAGGCCACTTCTATCTGGCGGTCACGCTGGAGAAGCTGGGTCGCTCGGCCGAGGCACGCCAGCACTGGCGCGCCTACCAGTTCTTGGCGCCCGACGGCGAGTGGGTCGATCTGGCAAAGGAATTCGGCGACGATGCGCCGCCGAAGTGAGGCGCCGCGCGGTTCAGCGCGGCCCGGCGATCAGGAATTCCAGCGGTAGGGCGGATCGGCGGGCGGGCGCGGCTTGGGCGCGCGCTTGGCCTTGTAGTAGCTGCAGTCACTGCACCACGAATCGGGGTTGAAGCTGGTCGCGCCGGCCATCGGCAAGACGTCCCGATGACCGCAGCAGGCCGGCATGTCGCCTTCGGCGGCCCGCTGCCACCGGCACGAGTTGAACTTCACCCACGCCGCCGACAGAGCCGCGACGGCGGGCACCGCCGTCGTCGTGGCCGCCGCGGGCTCGCTCGGTTCGGCCGGCTCGGTGGGCACGGGCGGCTCGTCGCTAGGCCATCGCGAGTCCAAGTGCGGCCTCCATCGCGCGCCATTCGCGCTTCTGATCCGGGGCGACCAGCGTGAGCGCGCGGCCGCTCGAGCCGGCCCGGCCGGTGCGGCCGACGCGGTGCACGTAGCTCTCTTTGGTGTCGGGCACTTCGAAGTTGACGACCACCGCGATGCCGTCGATGTCGAGACCGCGGGCGGCGATGTCGGTGGCGACGAGCACGGGATGCAGGCCGGAGCGGAAGCCCTCGACGGCTCGCTGCCGATCGAGCTGCGTGCGGTCGGCATGCAGCGCCGCGGCGCGAACGCCCTTGGCCTGCAGGTTCCGGGCGACCTTGTCGGCGCCGATCTTCGTGCGGACGAACACCAGCACCGGGCCGTCGGCCTCGGCGCGGATGAACTTGGCCAGCCGATCGACCTTGTCGCGTGTCTCCACTTCCTCCATCGCGTGCGTGATGGTGCGGGCCGCGCCCTGACGCCGGCCGATCTGCACGTAGTGCGGATCGCGCTGCATCTCCTTGGCCAGGGTCACGATCTCGTTGGGCATGGTGGCCGAGAAGAGCAGCGTTTGACGATCCTTGGGCAGCGCGCCGAGGATGCGCTGCACGTCGGGCCAGAAGCCCATGTCGAGCATGCGGTCGGCTTCGTCGAGCACGAGCGTCTGCACGCGCAGGAAGTCGGTCGACGAGTGGCGCATGTGGTCCATCAGGCGGCCCGGCGTGGCCACCACGATGTCGACGCCCGCCTTGAGGGCCCGCTCCTGCGGGCCCATCTCGACGCCGCCGTAGACCGGCACGCTCGAGCAGGGCGTGTGGTAGGTGAGCCCGACGATGGTGTCTTCGATCTGCGCGGCCAGCTCGCGCGTCGGCGCCAGGATCAGCGCGCGCGTGTAGGACTCGCGCTGGCTGTCGCCGTAGGGCGGCAGCTCGATCAGCAGGCGCTGCAGGATGGGTACGACGAAGCCAAGCGTCTTGCCGGTGCCGGTTTCGGCGCAGGCCACGACGTCGCGGCCGTCGAGCGCCAGCGGAATCACCGCCGTTTGCACCGGGCGCGTTTCCGCATAGCCCATGTCGGCGCAGCCAGCCATCAAGCGGGAGTCGAGACCCATCGTCTTGAAGATGACCGGCGGCACGTCGTCGGCCAGCAGCCACGGGATGTCAGTGGCGATGTCGGGTGGCGGCGCGCTGGTCGGACCCGACGACGAGCGTCGCCGGCCGCGAGGCGGGCCGCTGCGCCGGGGTCCGGGCGAGGAAGATGCGGAGGAGGGTGGCTTCACGATGGCGCCTGGCTAACGGGCGCGGAACGTGATGATCCCGCGGACGGGATCGTACGGGGAGACGCCCACGGTGACGCGATCGCCAGGCACGACCTTGATGCGGAACCGGCGCATGCGTCCGCTGAGCTGAGCCAACACTTCGTGTCCGGATTCGGTTTGCACGCGATACAAGCCGCCGCTGTGGACGGCCACCACCGTGCCTTGCATGTCGATCAGATCGTCTTTGCTCAAATGGACTCCAACCAAGAAGTGTGCCACATCAGTGTATCCCGGACAACTGCCCAGGTGTCGACTATCATCACAGGGCGTTCTCATGTCCAAGTTGCCGCCCGCGCTCGCTGTCGGCGCCCAATACGACAGCCTGCTCCAGTCGGCGCTGACCCAGTTCTTCGAGCGCGCCTCGCTCGAGACCGAGGCCGTGCCCTCACCGTCGTCGGACGGGCGCCTGTCGATCGAGCCCAGCGCTGACCCGGCGGCGCTCTCGATTCGCTGGTTCGGGAACCGCTACACGCTGCGCGTACCGCCGGCGCGACCCTTCACCGAGCACGAAGTGCGCTTTGCCCGGGCCATCGGCGCGGTGCTGTCGGCCCGGTATCGGGCCATTCTCAGCCCGCAGCTGATGGTCGAGCGGGCCGACCTCTTCCGTGGGGCGATCGAAGATCGTTACGTCGGCGCCTTCTTCGACCGCGCGCCCTACCAGTTGCAGCCCAACGTCGCCGCCGCCACGGATCGGGTGGCGCTGGCCATCGAGATGATGCGCGTGGCTGCGCTCTCGACCTACGAGAACCAGCCGATCTCGACCGGCGTGCTGCTGCTCGGCACCGACGAAGATCCAATCGGTGAGTATCCGGCGGCCGAACGCGACGAGCTGCATTACACCGGCGCGCTGGCCTCGATCAAGAGCTTCTACCGGCTCGCCGACGGTCTGCGCACGGTCTTCCTGGTGAACCGCACCGGGCGGCTGCTCGACATCGTCGACATCGGCCGGTGGGCCGATCACGCCGGTCACGCCGCGCCCAGCGATGTGCCGTGCGCACAGACCTATCACGGGCATGCCCGCGCCACCGTTACCGGCGAGCACGTGTGCGTGGTGCTCAACCCGCGCCGCGAGATCAAGGTCTTCTCCGCCGGAGCGCAGGTGTTCAGCTTCAGTCACGCCGACTGGCGTTTGCTCGACCAGACCTCGAAGTATGCCCTGTGGCAAGCCGCGGTCGGCAATGTCGCCTTGGCGGAGCAGGTCTTCCGCACCGCCCTCGACCTGTCGGACGCGCGTCAGGGCGCCCTGTTCGTGGTGCTGCGCCGGCCGATGGAGTCGCTGGCGCAACTGGTGGCCGCCCCCGATCGTCTCGACATGGAACTCGTGGAGCCGCAGGGCAGCCCGGGGGCCCCGTCGCGCCGCGACCTGCTCCATCTGCTGGCCGGCCGCACCGTCACCGAACTTGATCCGAGCGTGCTGGCCGCCCTGGCCACGCTCGACGGCGCCACCGTGACCGACGCCGAGGGCACGATGCTGGCCGTCGGCGCGATCCTGCGTCATCCGCTCCTCAGCGAGCATTCTCAAGCCGACGGCATGGCCGAAGGCGCCCGCACCACCGCCGCCCTGGCCGCGAGCCGCTTCGGTCCGGTGCTGAAGGTCAGCGAAGACGGACTGATCACGTTCTACGACGGAGGCCGGATCTGGGATCTCTGAAGAAAACCGCGCCCCAGTAGCGTCTGCTCCCGAGGCCAAGTAGAATTCCGCACTCCCCCTGACGGTTTTGCACATGCAGGTATTCCTTACCGGCGGCACCGGCTACATCGGCTCTGCCGTCCTCGATGCGTTGATCCGGTCCGGCCACCACGTCACGGCGTTGGTGCGCGACCCGGAGAAGGCGGCGCGGCTCGAAGCCCGCGGCGCCACGCCCGTGCTCGGCGAAATGGCCGGTCCGGCCCGTTATCTGGCCAAGGCGGTGAACGCCGACGCGGTCGTGCACACCGCGTTCGAGGCCACACCGCGTGGTCCAGCCGTGGACCAGCAGTTCCTCGACACCGTACTGCCGGCGCTCGCCGCCACCGGACGACCGCGCGCCTTCATCTACACGTCGGGCATCTGGGTGCTCGGTCCGCAACCCGACGGCGCCGACGAAACCGCCGCCCTGGCGCCGGCCGAACTGGTCAAGTGGCGGCCGGACCACGAAGCGCTGGTGCTGGCCGCGCACGGCGGCGCACTGCGCACGGCGGTGATCCGTCCGGGCATCGTCTACGGCGGCGCCCGGGGCACGGTGTCGGACATGCTCAAGGACGCGCTGAACGGCTTGGTGCGGGTCATCGGCGACGGCCAGAACCGTTGGCCGTGCGTCTACGACCGCGACCTCGGCGACCTCTACGTGCGCTTGGTGAGCTCCACCGATGCGTCGGGCGTGTTCCACGCCGCCGGCGACGAGGACGAGCGCGTGCTCGACATCGCCGAGGCGATCCGGCTGCACGTCGATCCGGTGGCCGACATCCGCTTCATGCCGCTGGCCGAAGCTCGAGCCAAGATGGGGCCCTACGCTGCGGCGCTGGCTCTCGACCAGGTGGTGCGCTGTCCGCGTGCCCGCGCTCTTGGCTGGGCGCCGGCCATGCACGGCATCACGGGCAACGCGCCCCGACTCTTCGAGGAGTACCGGCGCGCCGCGAGTCGTGAGTGACGGATCTCTCGGTCATCATCCCGGCTGACGGGGACGCGGCGCACCTTCCGCGCCTGCTCGCCTCTGTGCCGGTGGCGCTCGCGCCGCTCGGCTGCGCGTTCGAGATCCTGGTCGTGCTGTCCGCGCCCGACCCCGCCGCTGACGCGGCCGCGTCCGGCCGCGCCCGGGTCGTGGTCGCACCCACAACCGGCTACGGCGCCGCGCTGAGCGCAGGCTTCGCCGCAGCCGCCGGGGCGTGGGTGCTCACAATCGATGCCGACGCGACCACGGCCGACCCGATCGCACGCGATCTGTGGGCCCGGCGTGGCGACGCCGACGTGCTCATCGGCTCGCGCTACATCGCCGGCGGCGAGGCGCACATGCCGGCCCCGCGGTCCGCGTTCAGCCGAGCGCTGAACGCGGTCTTCGCCCGCGGCCTGTCGCTCGGCGTGCGCGACCTGTCGAGCGGCGTGCGCCTGTATCGCGCCGCGATGCTGAAGACGCTCGGACCGCTGCCGGCACAGCTCGATGCGCTGCAGACGATCCTGGTGAAGGTCTACGCCGAGGGCTGGCGAGTGATCGAAGTGCCGATGGCCTATGGCGTGGTGCCGGGCGGCGCCTCGCGCACGCGCGCTTCACGCTTCGCGGCCGACTACGTCCGCACGTTCGGGCGGCTGTGGCGGCTGCGCAATTCGATCGCCTGCGCCGACTACGACGCCCGGGCCCACGACAGCGCCATTCCCCTGCAGCGCTACTGGCAACGCGAGCGCTACCGGCACGTCACCGAGCTCATCGCGGGTCAGGGTGCGGTCCTCGACGTGGGCTGCGGATCGAGCCGCATCATCGGCGCGCTACCGCGCGGCAGCGTGGCCGTTGACGTGCTGCTGCGCAAGCTGCGCTACGCCCGTCGCTTCAACCGTCCGCTCGTGCACGCCTCGGGCTTCGCGCTG
>JBDTWC010000164.1:0-6032 GCA_040006875.1 Acidobacteriota bacterium
AGGCGCACCGTGCCGGCCACGACCACCGCGAGCACGATCAGCACGTGCTCGCCGAGCACGAGAGCGATGCGGCGACCGCTGACCGATCCCGTGAGCACACCGTACATCGAGATTCAGTCCCTATCCCTGACGCGCCACGCCGTAGTAGCCGTCTTCCGTGTTCCCCTCGACCCCGTTCAGCACCACGCCCAGGATCTGCTCGCGGCCGATCGTGTCGATCGCCTTCTGCACTTCCGGATACTGCGACTGGCCGGCGTGGATCACGAACAGCGTGCCGCCGACGAGCGCGGTGAGCAGGCGCGCATCGGCGGCCGGACCGACTGGCGGCGCATCGAGGATCACCCAGTCGAAGCGCTTGGTGGCTTCATCGAGGATCTGGCGCATGCGGGGCGAGGTGAGGGCCTCGATCGAATTGGCGATCGGCTGCCCGGCCGGGAGCAACGTGAGCCGCGAGGTGATCGGCACGAGCGCGACCTTCTGTTCGGTGGCGGCCCGCAGCGCCTCGCTCAAGCCGCAGCCGTCGCCGAGATCGACCACGCTCGGGATCGACGGCCGGCGCAGGTCGGCGTCGACGAGCAGCACGGTGTAGCCGTATGACTCGGCCAGTACCAGCGCGAGATTGACGGCGGTCAGGGTCTTGCCGTCGCCGGCGGCGGCGCTCGTGACCATGACGCTGCGCAGGCCGTTGTTCTGCTGAGCGTGGTGCAGCACGCCGGCCAGACGCCGGAACTGCTCGATGAGCCCGGGGTCGCCGTCAGGCCCGCCGGCCAGGCGTTCCCGCCACTGCGACGAAAAACTGAGCATCCCGGCCGGCGACGGCTCGCGCGTGCCCAGCGCCCGCCCCGACTCTTCGCTCGCGGGCGTGACGTCGGGCAGAGCCTTGGGGGTGGCGGGTAGCGTCACCGACCACGCCGGGGCGAAGACCTTCTGCCCCTCTGGTGAGGTCGGCTCCGGTCCTGCGCTCTTGTCCTGCGTCCGGCGCAGGGCTTCATCGATTCGACTCACGCCATCACCCTTAGAGCAGACTGCGCCACAACTTCAACGTCCACGTCACATAGCCGGCCGCGACCACGCATGTGGCCCCGGCCAGCGAGGCCACCAGCTGCCGCCGGCGCCGTCGTGCCTTGTCGAGGGCCGATTCGATCCGCGGCACCGACGCCAGCACCGGCAGCGCCAGCACCTCGAGTACCTCCGTATCGGCTCGAAAGCTGCGATCCCTCAGTTCGAGCAGCGCCGCGATACCCAGCCCGAGCAGTAGGCCCACGGCCAGCCCGCCGGCGTTGTAGCGGACCCGGTTCGAGGTCAGGGGATGCACTGGCACGTTGGCCGGGTCGACAATCCGGAAGCGCTCGCCGATGTCCTCGGTCTCGAGATTGGCGGCGACCTTGGCCGCCGAGCTCTTGGTCAGCAGCTCGCGATACGCGATCTGGAGGGTGTCGTAGTCGCGGGTGATCTTGACCCACTCCGATTCGAGACCGGGTACGGCTTCGAGGCGGCGCTGGTACTCCGCGATCTCACCGCGCACGCGCTGCTCTTCCGATTCCTTGAACGTGGCTTGGCGGTCGAGGCTCTCGATCTCCGCCGCCATCTCGCGCAGCCGTTCGCGGCGTTGCAAATCGGTCGTGCTCAGCGTCGCCGTCGACGGCGTGGGCGGGGCGACGGTGCTGTTGGTGGCCGTGCGAGTGGCGGCGGCGGCGGCGGCCGCTTCATCGGCGGCCACCTTCGGTTCGAGTTCACGGATCAGACGGCGCGCCCGGGCGACATCGGGGTGGTCGGGCTTGTAACGCAACTCGAGGCTGGCCAGATTGGCCCGCGCACTGAGCAACTGCTGCTGCAGCGACGAGATGACAACCGGACCGGGGCCGGTCTGCATTGCCACGACCGGCGGCGGCGTGGTCGGCGGCGCGTTCGGCGCCTCGCGATAGAGCCGTTCCAGCATCTGCTTGCGATCACGATCCCGGGCGATCGACTCGACCAGACTCTGCGCCTGCAACTGGGCGGCCGACTGCGACTGTACGTTCGACTGGGTCTGCGTCGGCAGTTCCTGTCCATGACGCTGGCGGAAGCTCTCGAGCACCCGCTCCTGCGCTTCGAGCTTGGTCCTGGCTTCGGACAACTGGGTTTCGAGGAAGCGATTGGTGGCGCCGGCCTGCTGGCCGCGATCCTTGACGTTCTGATCGACAAACTGCGTGCCGATGCGTTGCGTCACGCGCGCCGCCAACGCCGGCTCCGAGTAGGTGAAGCGCACGTGGAAGCCGGTCGGCTGCGGTTCCTGTCCCCAGCGCGGCCGCGGCGTTTCCACCTCGACCTTGATGGCCTTCCGCATCTTGTCGATGACGTCTTCGGCCGGCAGCGACCGGCGGTCGTCCTCGTAGAGATTGAACTCTTCAATCAGCTGCTGCAGCGTGGTGCGGCTCAACACCTGCAACTGCAGGGCGTCGACGCGGCGTTCGGTCTGCAGTGTGACGGTCGGGCGCACGAATGTGTCCGGCACGCTCTGCGGATCGATCGCCACCAGCATGTCCGACTCGTACAGGTTCGGAATCGTCGACGAGTACATCAACGCGCCGAAGAAGGTGAGCGCCGGTGGAATGACGACCAGCCAGATGCGACGGCGGGCCATCTGCAACAGGTCGGGGATGGCGAGCTTTTTACCAGGAAGCATAGGGATTCACTCGAGTCTAGAAACTGCCGAACAGCGGGAACCAGAAGGTCAGGCCGACACGCACCGCGTTGCGGTTGTAGCGCACCGGAATCGAATCCGGCAGCAACGACACGTTACGGAACTCGTGGTCGTTGTAGGTATAGCGGACCTGCAGTCCGGCGTAGGAGCCGAGGTTGTAGCGCAGCTGCGCGTTGAACGTGGTCAGGTTGTACTGACCGAACGTGGCATGCAGCGCGCGTCCGCGTGACACGCCGCCATTGAGGCCGAGAAACAGACGCCGGCCCAGAGTGCCGTCGAGGCTCGCCATGGCGACGCCGGACTTGAAGGGCTCCGGCGACAGGCCGTTGAGCACGGTGACGTCGCGGCGCGCGCTCACCCCGACCTTCCAGACGCGTGACAGGTCGTAGTCGAGCGACGCCGACACCGTCGGTGACGTGACCCCGAAAGCCGGCTCGTTGACCAAGGCTCCAGTGCGCACCCGCACCAGGCCGGCGCCGCCCATGACCGCGATGCTTCGCCCGGGCGCGATTCGATGCTCGTAGCGCACGCGGCCTTCTGCCGACTGCGTGTTCAGGGGCCGCTCGATGTCCTCGAACACCTGCGGGTTGTCGTCGTACTGGTAGTTGAAGTCGAGCCGCATTGCCTGGGTCCGGTTCCACAAGTAGTTGAGCGCGCCGGAATTCCGGTTGCTCTCGAAGCCGGTGCCGGTGATCGGGCGGAGCCGGAAGCTCTCGTAGCGCACGCCGAGGCGTTGGCGCGAGGTCCAGTTGTGGAACACGCCCAGGTTGGCCGTGGTCGAGATCCAGCGCTGCTGCGTGAGCGACACGTTCGCCGGTTCGGCCGGCTGCGGGGTGCCTTCAACCGGGCTGGCGCCCGAGCCGTTCCGATCGAGCGGGCTGAACGCGCCGAACAGATAGGTCGGCTCATACGAGACGCCGACGCCCATCGTGACGCCCGAGCGCCGTCCCAGGTTGGTGCCCGCCTGAAACGACCCGATGCCGCGATAGAGGCGAAGCGACCGCAGTTCCGACGACACCTGCTCCTGGTTCGCCGAGCCGTTGGCGGTGCCGAGCACGTAGCGATTCAGTCGCCCCGCCTGGAAGCGAATGCCGCCTCCGACACTGCCCACGTAGCCGCTCTGGATATAGTCCGGCTGGTCGACTGCCTGGCCGTCAGCTTCCGGCACCGAGTTGTCCTGGTAGCCCGCGTCGGCGTCGATCGTCATGGTGACGGCCGGCGCTCCTGCGGCGCCGCTGCCTTGGCCCAATACGCCCTTCACCGCTCCGGGCGGACTCTGCGTGAACTGCGCCGCAGCCGGCGAGACCAGCCCGGCCACGACGAGCAGCGCGCTCAGGCCACGGTGCAGCGTCCTCGAGAAAGCCATGCTCACGTTACGGAACGACGACCGTGTCGCCGGGCTGGAGCGTGATGTTCTGCTCGATGTGCTTGCCCTTGGCGACGTCCTTGTAGTTGAAGGCGAAGCGCTCCGTTCGCCCGTTGACTTCGCGCAGTACGGCGATGTTCTTGGCGTCGGCGTACTCGGTGAGGCCGCCCGACAGGGCGATCGCCTGCAGGACGTTGAGCGGCCCCTTCAGCAGGTGAGCGCCGGGCGTGGTGACGCGGCCGGTGACGAAGATGCGGCGGCTGTTGATGATGCGCACGACCACGGCCACGTTCGGGTCGGTGAGGTACTTGGCCGCAGCCGCCGTGATCTGCATCTGCAGCGCCGCCGGGCGCAGGCCGGCCGCCACCATCTCGCCGATGACCGGCAGCGTGATGCGGCCGTCGGGCCGCACGGTGACGTCGCCGCTGATGTCGGCTTCGCGCCAGAACACGATGCCGAGCACGTCGTCCGCGCCGATCACGTAGTCGCCGGGCACTTCGGCCGCGACGGCGGCGGGCGCGGGCTGCGGGGTGGTCGGCCGGCCTCCGGCCTGCCCGGCGTCAACCGAGGTAGCGACCGAGCAAATCAGGAGGAATGACAGGGTGGCTTTGGTCATACGCATCACGAGAAAAAGGAAAAGCGTCGCTTGGTAGGAGGAGCGACAGAACCGAACATCGGGCGTTCGCCGGCCGGCTCCGCGCCGGTCGTGCTCTCGATGGCCGCCGGCCGTACGGCCGGTGACGTCGCCGCGTTGCCGGCGGCGGCGTCGGGCGCGATGACGGCGGTCGTGACCAGGTCGAAGTCGCGACACACGTCTTCGACAATGCCCAACGACACCGGCTTCACCTGCGCGGCGAAGCCGCCGATGAGCGCGTTGTCGCAGACTACGTTGATGGTGCGGGGAATGCCCGCCGAGCCGTTGAAGATCGCGACCACCGCGTCGCGCGTGAAGATCTCACTTGGCGATCCGCCGGCGATGCGCAGGCGGCCCGAGATGTACGAGGCCGTTTCGCCCAGCGTCAGCGGCCGCAGCTCGCAGCGCAGCGCCACGCGCTGCTTCAGCTGGCGCAGCGACGTGTCGTTGAGGCGTTCGGCCAACTCCGGCTGGCCACAGAGCACGATGTTCAGCAGCTTGGTAGTGGCGGTTTCGATGTTGCCGAGCAGCCGGATCTCTTCGAGCAGCTCGTGGGGCATGCTCTGTGCTTCATCGATGATGAGGCCGGTCAGTCCGCCGGCGGCGAAGCGCGCTTCGACGTCGTCTTGGAGCTCAGACAGGAAGCGGGTCTTCGAGGAAGCTGCGCCTGCGCTCAATCCGAATTCGCGCGCCAGAAACTCGTAGAACTCCTGGCGGCCGAGCGTGGGGTTGTTGACGAGCACGTAGCGGCTCGGGGTGTCGCCGATGCCAGCCATTGCCGCCCGCACGAGCGTCGTCTTGCCAGTGCCGGCATCGCCCAGGATGAGCGTGAAGCCCTTGGCGGTCGACAGGGCATAGCGAAGGTTGCTGAGCGCCTCTCGCTGCCTCGTGGTCAGGTAGAGGAAGCGCGGGTTCGGCGTCAGATCGAACGGCGCCTCATGGAGCCCGTAGTAGGACGCGTAGAGCGGCAGCCCCGATCGGGCATCGCGCTCGATCGAACGGCCACGGCCTGCATCCACGTCACTGACAGTCGGGTCGATCATCACCAGATCCCAGGCCACGTGTTGCTCACTGCAAAGGCGGAGCCGAAAGAGATCTCGCCCAGTTCATGATACATAAAGTGTTGTCAGAAAAGCAGTTCCAGGAAATCTGGGAGGCCGGAACGGGGTTTGCGGCGCGTCCGTGGCGCGCCTCCGAACAACTAAAGTCACCCTCTATGGCGACTAAATTGCCCGTCTGGCCTCAAGAGCACGTGAGGTAACCTGATTCCCTGCGCCACGGTATGGCCATGAGTCGCCGGAACCCACTCGTCTGCCTCGCCACCCTCCTCTGGCTTATCGGCGCCGCAC
>JBDTWC010000165.1:0-6008 GCA_040006875.1 Acidobacteriota bacterium
GGCGCCGTCGATGATCACCGGCGTGCCGGGCCGGACCCGGCGGCTGAAGTCGCGCAGGCCGACCACGGCCGGCACCTCGAGCGACCGGGCCAGGATGGCGGTGTGATGGGTGCGGCCCCCGGCGTCGGTGGCGAAGCCGAGCACGCGCGACCAGTCCATCTGCGCGGCCAGCGACGCGGTCAGCTCGTCGGCTACGAGCACCGCCGGGCCCTCGACTCCCTGTAACAGCGTGCTGCTCCAGCCGCTGGCCCAGCGGAGGTTCATGCGCACGCGCCCGGCCACGTCGGCCAGGTCGCTGTCGCGCTCGCGCAGATACGGATCTTCCACCGTCGCGAACACGGCGCACAGCTCTTCGTAGGCGCGATGCACTGCCCAGGCCGCGTTGACGTGCTCCTCACGGATGATGGCCTGCGCTCGCCCCGCGAACATCGAGTCGTCGAGAATCAGCAACTGGGCGTCGAAGAGCGGCGCCAGCTCGTGGCCCGGGCCCTGGGCGAGACGCGCGCGGATCTCCTGGAGCTGCACGTGCGAGCGCTCGCGGGCCAGGCCGAGGGCGCGCAGCTCGTCGTCGACCCGCTCTGGCGGAATCGGGAAGCGCGCCACGTCGTTGTGGCCGGTCAGCACCACGGCGCGGCCGACGACGACGCCGGGAGAGACCGGGATGCCGGTCAGGCGCTCCACGTGTCCTCGCCGAAACCGGTACGCACGAGCGCCGCGAGCGACTGCAGCGCATCGGCCTCGTCGAGCCCGTCGGCGCTGATCGTGATCACGGCGCCCTTGGCGGCGGCGAGCAGCAGAATGCCCATGATGCTCTTGCCATCGACCTGACGGCCGTCGCGGGTCACACGCACTTTCGAGCGGAAGCGGCCGGCTAACTGGACGAAGCGGGCCGCGGCCCGCGCATGCAAGCCGAGCTGGTTCACGATGGTCACGGTTTCGGTCATCACGCGCCTGGTTCTCCTGTGGGGCCGCCAAGCAGTTCCGAGGCGACCCAGATTGCGTTACGCCCGTGTTCGCGAATCTGGCGCGCGGCGTCGAGCAGGTTCGACGTGGCGGCGACACTCGCGAGCTTGATCAGCATCGGCAGATTCACGCCCGTCACCACTTCGACCTTGCCGGGCTCGAGGAACGTGATGCCCAAATTGGCCGGCGTGCCCCCGAACATGTCGGTGATGATGAGCACGCCGTCGGGGCTGGCCACCGACTGGACTGCCGCGCCGATCTCCTGACGCGCATCTTGCACGTCTTCATGCCAGCCGATCGAAACGGCCCGCATGTGCGGCAGATCCCCGACGATGGTCTCGGCCGCGTTGACCAGCTCCGCGGCCAGTTGTCCGTGTGTCACCACCACGACGCCAATCATGACACCACCTTCTCCCGTCCGGCGTCGCGATGGCGCACCCGCGCCGTGACGCCCTTGGTGCCGCCGAGGGCGCGTTTGAGCGCCTCGGCGATGTAGACCGAGCGATGGCGGCCACCGGTGCAGCCGATCGCCACCGTCAGATAGCTCTTGCCCTCCGCCACGTAGTGGGGCACCAGGAACTTGAGGAACGACGTGAGGCGCGCCAGTAGCTGGCCGGTGGCCGGCTGGCGCTCGAGGAACTCGGCCACCGGCTTGTCGCGGCCGGTCTGGGGCCGGAGGTTGGGCACGAAGTGCGGATTGGGCAGGAAGCGCACGTCGAAGACCAGGTCGGCGCCGAGCGGCAGGCCGTGCTTGAACCCGAAGCTTTCGAAGGTGAGCACCAACGTGGCCCGGGTCTTCCGGTCGTGCGACAAGCCGAGGAAGATCTGCCGCAGCTCATGCACCGTGAGATCCGAGGTGTCGACGATCTCGTCGGCCATGGCGCGGATGCGCCGCATCTTGCGCCGCTCGAGGGCGATCGCGTCGCTGATCGGCTGATCGGGCGCGAGCGGATGCGGCCGCCGCGTTTCGCTGAAGCGGCGGTGCAGCGCGGCCGGACTGGCCTCGAGGAAGATCAGGGCCGGCGGCATGTCGGCCGACGCGCGCAGGTGCGCGTAGACCGACGGAAACGAGGTCAGGAACTCGCGCTCGCGGATGTCGACCACCACCGCCACTTTGGCGAAGGCCTCCTCGCGGCGGTGCAGCGCGTGCAGGTCAGGCAGCAGCGCCACCGGCAGGTTGTCGACGCAGTAGTAGCCGAGGTCCTCGACCGCGTGGATGGCCTGCGACTTTCCCGCTCCTGACAGCCCGGTGATGACCAGGAAGTCGGCCCGCGACGGCCGCGTGTTGAGCCTCGGCTTCGAGCGGCTCATACCGGTCCTGCGCCGTCGAGATCTTCGACGTCGTCGCCGTCGTCGAGGCCGGCCCCGGCCCGTTCGAGCCGGCGATCCAGCGCGGAGACGAAGTCGCGCGCCGTGTGCACGCCCCGGGCGCGCAGCAGTTGGTTGCGGGCCGCCACTTCGACCAGCGTGGCCACGGAGCGGCCCGGCGCCA
This sequence comes from Acidobacteriota bacterium, assembly GCA_040006875.1. Taxonomy (GTDB): domain Bacteria; phylum Acidobacteriota; class Vicinamibacteria; order Vicinamibacterales; family UBA2999; genus CADEFD01. The sequence goes on from JBDTWC010000165.1 coordinate 2,456, forward strand.
CCGGCAGCGTGACCTTCGGGATGCTCAGACCGAGCAACTCGTGGAACACCTCGCCGACGCCGAGGCGGTCGTAGTCGCGCGCCGTGTCCCAGCGCTCGAGTTCGACCACGAACTCGATCCGCTTCGACAGCCGGGTCGAGGCCACGCCGAAGATCTCGCGGACGTTGATCAGGCCAAGGCCGCGAATCTCCATGAAGAAACGCGTTTCGACCGGTGCGGTGCCGATGACCACCGTTTCGGCGCGGCGCCGCACTTCGACGGCGTCGTCGGCCACGAGGCGATGACCGCGGCCGATGAGATCGAGCGAGCACTCGCTCTTGCCGATGCCGCTGTCGCCGACGAGCAGCACGCCGAGGCCGAGCACGTCGAGCAGCACGCCGTGCACCACCTCGCGCGAGGCCAGGCGATCCTCGAGGATCGACATAAGCTTGCCGATGGCGAGCGGCGTGGATATCGCGGTGCGCAGCAGCGGCACGCCGGCGCGTTCGGCTTCAAGGGCCACTTCCGGCGGTAGCGGCAGGGCGCTGGTCGAGAGCACGCACGGGATCTCGGCGGCGAACGACTGCGCCAGCACCTCGGCGCGCGCCTGGGGCGTCAGGCTCTGCAGGTGCCGCACTTCGCTGTCGCCGTAGATGAGCACCCGGCCCGGCTGCAGGTACTCGTGGTAGCCGGCCAGCGCGAGACCCGTCTTCTGAATGTAGGGACTGGTGATCGGCCGGTCGAGGCCCTCGGCCCCGGCCAGCAACTCGACCCCGAAGCCGATCAGATCGCCCCGACCGCGGAGCAGGTGTCCGACCGTAACGACTGGCGGAGGCGGCATGACTGCGGGCAGCGAGCTAGTAGAGAACCTTGCGCTGGTTGGAGGTGGGAATGCGAAGTTCTTCGCGGTACTTCGCGATCGTCCGGCGCGCCAGCACCAGCCCTTCCCGCTGCAGGATGCTCACGATCTTCGAATCGCTGAGCGGCTTGCGCGGGTCTTCGGCTTCGATGATCTTCCGGATGCGCGACTTGATCGTGACCGACGACACGGCGTCGCCGTAGGAGCTGCTGATGCCGCTGTGGAAGAAGTACTTCATCTCGAACACTCCTTGCGGAGTGTGCATGTACTTGTTGGTCACGACCCGGCTCACGGTCGATTCGTGCATGCCGATGTCATTGGCCACGTCGCGCAGCACCAGTGGCCGCAGGTGCTCGATGCCGTGATCGAGGAAGTCGCGCTGGAAATTGATGATGCTGGTGGCGACCTTCTGGATGGTCTTCTGGCGCTGCTCGACCGACTTCAGCAGCCAGCGGGCGGCGTTGAAGCGCTCCTTCACGTAGGTGCGGGTGTCGGCGTCGGCCTGATCCTTGTCGAGCAGGCGCTTGTAGGACGAGCTGATGCGCAGCTGCGGCAGGCCGTCGTCGTTGAGCACGGCCACATACTGGTCGTCCACCTTGACGATGTAGACGTCCGGCATCACGTACTCGGGCTGGCGGTTGTTGTAGCGCGCGCCCGGCTTCGGGTCGAGATGACGGATGACCTCGATGTGTTCCTTCAGGTCCTCGATGCTCATGCCCATCTTGCGCGAGAGCTCGGGAATCTGATGATTTTGCAGCAGCCGGAGATGCTCGCTGACGATTCGCTCGGTGGCCGTGCCCTCGAAGCCCAGGGCGCGGAGTTGCAGCGTCAAGCACTCCTGCAGGTCGCGGGCGGCTACCCCGACCGGGTCGAAGGTCTGCACCAGGCGCAGGGTCTCCTCGACGCGCTCGATCGGCCACGGGCCCATCTGGGCGATCTCGCTCACCGAGGCGACCAGGTCGCCGCTGTCGTCGAGATTGCCGATGATGGCCGAACCGATGGCGCGCTCGATGGCGTCGTCGGTCTTCAGGGAGAGCTGCCACTCGAGGTGGTCGGTCAGCGAGGAACTGGTCGAGAGCGTGTTCTCGATGGGCGGTAGTTCCTTGACTTCGGTCGGGACCCGTGAGCGATAGCCGTCGTCGAGGTACTCGCTGAAGTAGTACTCGTAGTCGTTGTCTTCCCAGTTGTCGGCCTTGCCCTCAGGCCGCTGGGCGTCCTGCTCGTCGGCCTTGTCGGTGGCCGGCTGGGCCTCGGACGCCTGGAGGTCTTCCGACGGGATCTCTTCAAGGAGGGGGTTCTCGACCACCTCCTGATTCAGCATGTCGGCAAGCTCCAGCGTCGACATCGGCAGCAGCTTGATAGCCTGCTGGAGCGACGGCGTCAGAATGAGCTTCTGGGAGAGCTTCGCCTGGAGCTTCTGATAAATGGCCATGAGAGCGATGCCGGTGAGCCGGCGAGTGGGCCCCTGCCCACCCGGAGATTCTAGCAGCCCAGTGCAAGAATCGTGACAGCTTTCGCGCCGGATTCAGTCGAGACGAAAGTCGGGGCCCAGATATATACGCCGAACGTCGTCGTCCGAGGCCAGGGCGGCAGGGGTACCGGCCTTGAAGATGGCACCGTCGTTGACGATGTAGGCGCGGTCCGTGATGCGCAGGGTCTCGCGCACGTTGTGGTCGGTGATGAGCACGCCGATGCCGCGCGCCTTCAGGTGGAAGATGATCTGCTGGATGTCGGTGACCGCGATCGGGTCGATGCCGGCAAAGGGCTCGTCGAGCAGGATGAAGCGCGGAGACATGACCAGGGCGCGCGTGATCTCGGCCCGGCGTCGTTCGCCGCCCGACAGGGTGTGGGCGGCCGATTTCGCCAGATGCGTGAGGCCAAGTTCAGCGAGCAGTTCGGCCAGTCTGGTGCGCCGCTCGGCGCCGCTGAGGGGCAGCGTTTCGAGGATGGCGAGCAGGTTCTGCTCAACCGTGAGCCCGCGGAAGATCGACGGCTCCTGGGGCAGGTAGCCGATGCCCTTCCGGGCCCGCACATACATCGGGTCGTCGGTGACGTCGTGGTCGTCGAGCAGCACGCGCCCATGGTCGGGCGCGACCAGGCCCACGGTCATGTAGAACGTCGTGGTCTTGCCAGCGCCGTTCGGCCCGAGCAGGCCCACCACCTCGCCGGCGCTGATGTCGAGGGTGACGCCGCGGACGACCGTGCGGCCGCCGTAGGACTTCGTGAGGGCGTCGGTGCGGAGGGTGGCCATCGGGGCGGGGGACGCGGCTGAGGTCACTGCGGCGGCGTGCACTTACCGCCACCCTTCGTGACAGTGCGCGTCGCCTGATTGCCGTCGACGATGAGCTTACCGGCCGTGCCGAAGAAGGTCAACGTGCGACCGGTGGTCACGCGGCACTCCTCGGTGAACTGCACCGGCGCCCCCGTGAAGAGGTAGCGCTCGTCGCTCGCGTAGTAGGTGAGACGGCCGCCGCGGGCTTCCCGGTCCGCCACGCGGGCCACGACCGCGCCGTAGCCTTCGATGCGCTCGAGGGCCCGTTCAGGACTGGCCAGCACCAGCGCGATCTTGTCGGCGGTGAGATCGCCCTGCGGGCCGTTGACCTGCGCGCTCTTGGTGTAGGTGACGGTGCGGGCGGCATCGTCGTAGGCCATCTCGTCGCCGCGCGCGATCGTACCTCTTGCCGTGCCGGCCGGGCTCGCATTCGGCGGATCCTG
>JBDTWC010000166.1:0-5989 GCA_040006875.1 Acidobacteriota bacterium
TTCGACTGCACGCCGGGCGTCGCGGCCTCCGCGCCCTGGCCGGCGACGCCGAGGAACACTTCCTCGAACGAACCGTAGTCGTAGTAGAAGCCGGCGCCGCCGGTGCCCTCGGTGGTGTTGATGCCTTCAACCGAGGTGCGCACCTGGCCAGAGAGCCCGTAGGCGCGGTAGCCCGTCTGCGTGCCGGCGCGGTTGCCGCCGATGTCGATGTTGCTCATCACCACGCCGGGCGTGGCCGCGAGCAGCGCCCACATGTCGCGGCCGTTGGGGATCGAGTTGAGCTGCTCGGTCTTGAAATTCTGCTGCACGCTCGTCGCCGACGTGTCGATCACCGGCGAAGCGCCGCTGACGGTCACGGTTTCCTGCAGCGACGCCAGCGCGAGCTGCGCGTTCACCGTGGCGTTGAAGCCCAGCGCGACCTGGACGCCTTCACGCTTGAAGGAGTTGAAGCCGGTCAGCTCGAAGGTCAGGGTGTAGGCGCCGGGCGGCAGCGCCGGGAAGCGGTAGGTGCCGCTGTTGCCGGTGACCTGCGTTTGCGGCCCGATCATCGACGGGCTGGTCGCGGTCACCGTGACGCCGGGCAGTACGAGCTCGCTCGAATCGGTGACGCGGCCCTGAATCGTACCGGTGGTGCTGGCGCCACCGCCCTGAGCCGCGGCCAGGGCCGGCAGGCACAGCGTGAGCGCGCACGCCGCAAGCCGGCGCCAAGTCTTCATAGTCATCGTCGTCATCTCCATCCACTCCAAAGCAACTGCCGCGACCGGCACGCGGTGCGCAGCGAGAAGCGAAGAGGATACCATCGCGGCCGATGCATCTGATCGGGGTATCAGACCCGTAGACATTTTGCGCGCCAGACACCACCGAGACGCGTGGTCATGTATCGTGCTCGATAGATGATCCCGCTGTCGGTGCTCGACCTCTCTCCAATCGTGCAGGGCGCCACCGCTGCCGACGCCTTCCGCCGTACGGTCGCGCTGGCGCAACAGGCCGAGCGGCTCGGCTACACGCGCTTCTGGCTGGCCGAACACCACAACATGCCGGGCATCGCCAGCGCGGCCACGGCGGTGCTGCTCGGGCAGGTGGGCACGGCGACCACGCGGATCCGGATCGGCGCCGGCGGCATCATGCTGCCCAATCACGCGCCGCTGCAGGTGGCCGAACAGTTCGGCACGCTCGAGTCGCTCTTCCCCGGCCGCATCGATCTCGGGCTCGGCCGCGCCCCCGGCACCGATCGCGCCGCCGCCGTGGCCCTGCGCCGCGCGCTCGACAGCGATCCCGACGACTTCCCCAACGACGTCGTGGAGCTGATGTCGTACTTCGGTCCGCAGGCCTCGGGCCGGCCGGTGCAGGCGATACCCGGCGCCGGCCTGACCGTGCCGGTGTGGATTCTCGGCTCGAGCACCTTCGGCGCGCAGGTCGCCGCCGCGCTCGGCCTGCCGTTCGCGTTCGCCTCGCACTTCGCGCCGGCCATGCTCTTTGACGCCATGCACATCTACCGCGAGCGCTTCACGCCGTCGGCACAACTGGCCGCGCCCTATGTGATGCTCGGCGTGAACGTGGTGGCCGCAGCCAGCGACGATCAGGCCCAGCTCCTGGCGTCGTCGGGACGCGAGAGCTTCGCCAGCCTGCGCGCCGGGCGGCCGATGCAGTTGCCGCCCCCCTCGGCCGCATGGATGCGCGACCCGTTCGAGCCCGCCGACCCGCTGCTGCGCCCGCGGGTGTCGTTTGTCGGCAGCGCCGCCACCGTGCACGCGCAGATGCGCGAGTTCGTGGCCCGCACCGGCGCCGACGAGTTGATCGTGGTGTCGCACATCTACGACGAGGCCGCGCGGCTCGAGTCGTATGCGATCGCCGCCGCGCTGCTCACGGCCTGAGCCAGCGCTCGAGAGCGGTCACCCGACGCCGTAAAGACCCCCCGTACAGAGCAATGGCACGGTGAGGCCGTAGGCCATCACCGTGCCGCTGCTGGGCGCTGCGAGAAATTACTGCTGCCGTTCGGGCGCAGCCGTCGTGGTGACGGCCTTGCGCCTGTCGACTTCTGCCTTGTACTCATCTTCCGACAGGTAGACGATGTTGATCCAGGCGTGAGCCATCTCGTCGACCGTGCGGTCGCCCCAGCCGACCCACTGGTTCGGATCGGGATTGCTCTTCTTGGCGGTGGTGTTGTCGTGCCACGCCGTGACCTTGAGCAAGGTGCCCTTGGGCAGGAGCGGCGCCACGTCGTCGGCGTAGACGAAGGTGGTCATCCACTGGAAATTGAAGTCGCTCACGTTGCTGAGCACCTGACGCTGGCCGCTCGGCAGCAGCGCCTCGACCATCATGGCCTTGCCGCGCAGGTGCATGTGGGGCTGGAAGCTCTCGATCCGCGCCGCTTCACGCAGCGGGTAGAAGCCCTCGGTGACGGTGATGGCGTTGGGGCGCACGTCGAGGGTCCCCAACGCGGCGCCGACGAGCGACAGGCGGTTGCGGTACTTCGGCTCCTGGCCCTTCGGGTAGAAGTAGATGCCCATCTCGACGTTGCTGGTGATGGCTTCACCGGCCTGCGAGTAGTGGATGTCCCAGCGGAACTTCGAACCGGGCAGCAGGAGCTTACCGGTGTCGGGACGCATCATCTCGCCCTGCTTGCCGACGGCCCATTCCATGAACGGCGCCGGCAGACCGAACCCGCCAGGCGCGGCGCCCGGCTCGGTCTGCTCGAGGTAGGCAATCGCGTGGTGCGTGATGCGGCGGCCCTTCAGGCTCGAGGGACGAATCTCAATCGCGCGCACCCAGCGCGGCTCGGTGATGCCCGATTCGGTCACGCGCTTGTCCCACGCGTCCTGCGCCTGCGCCGGCATCGAGAACTCGTGCGACTTGATGATCAGGTCGGGCTCGCTCTGGCCGAACGCCTTGGCGAAGCTCCAGCCCTGTTCGGCCGGCCATTCCTTGGCGGGCGGAAGGTCCTTCGGGTCGCCCTGCGGCGCGCCGGCATCGACCCACTTCACGATCGTGTTGAGGTCGGCATCGCTCAGCGAGTCGTCGTTCTTGAACTTCGTGATGCCGACCGTGCGATCGATCTGAAACGGCGGCATCTGGTGTTCGAGCACGCGCGTCTTGATGGCGCGGGCCCACGGGCGCGCCTCGCTGTACTTCATCAGTGACATCGGGGCGATCGAGTCGGGGCGATGACACGCCTCGCACTTGGCCTGGAAGATCGGGGCGACGTCCTTGCTGAAGTTCGGCGCCGCCGGGGTCTGTGCCGCTGCCATCGCCGGCAGCGACAGCACCGCCGCTATCATCGTGGCGCCGGCCGCCCCAATCCGCGCCGGCCGCAGTTTTCCACGCATCATGTCCGTGCTCCCTTGAGGGTTCGTGCCCAACGAGGTGGTCGCGTTCATTTCACAGAGACTTTCACGTAGGTGTTCGTCCAGCAGCACTGGAACCCGCCGCCGCCTTCTCCGGATTCGTCGTTGCCCTGCACGCGCAGCAGATATTCGCCGGGCAGGCTGAACGTGGCCATGGTCGCGACCTTGTCGCCCTGCGCCGCCACCGGTGCCGTGGCCGGCGTGAACGTGATGGTGCCGGGGCCGCGATGCTTGTGGAACGACACCGTGGCCAGCGAGGTAACCGGGCGCCGCGGCGGCAGGCCGGCCTTCTGTTCCTTTGGATCGCTGACCCACATGTTCAGTGCCAGCGGCTGCTTCGCCGTGGCCGTCAACGTGGCCGCCACCGCCGTGGGCGGCCCAGTGAACGTGGCGCCGCCTTCGGCGAACGTGAAGACCGGCGGGCGGTTGCCCATGCCCGCTTCTTCGTAGGGCGTGACCGGATAGCCCTTGTTGAGCGAGAGCGGAATCGACTGCGCCTCGCCGTTCGAGACGATGGTCCAGGTGATGGCCTTGGTGCCGAAGTCCTTGGGCACCTTGATCACGAACACGCCCCACTCGCGGCCGACTTCAAAGAAGGTGGGCTGGCCCTGGTCGATGTCGCCGGGCTCGATGCGGTTGTTCGGGCCCACCGGAATCTCGAGCGTCTCGCTCTTGTTCCGGTTGTAGTAGCCGACCATGAGGCTGAAGCTGCCGTCGGCGTTCTCGTACCAGCCTTCGTAGGCGGGCGTGATGCTGGCGCCGCGCTCGCGGGCCGGCTCGAGGGGCAAGATGCGGGGCGCGACGGGCGCCGGCGGCGGCGTTTGCGCCCCGGCGACCATGGGCAGGGCCAGGGCGGCCACGGCGACGATCGCCAGACTCCACGAGGCAGAGGATCGGGCAAGCGGCATGTTGGGCGCTCTCATGAGGCGCGCGTCGCAGTTGGGAGTCATGCCGATGCCCCGCGCAGGAACACGCGCACGATTTCGTTGCTCTGATGGGCGAAACGCGGCTCGCCGCGCACCAGAGCGCTGGCCACGACACCGCGCACCATGCCGAGCAGCATGGCGGCGTAGACGCCGGTGTCGGCTGGCCGCAGCACGCCGGCGTCGATGCCGCGCGCCATCAGCTTGTTGGCTCGGGCCAGGAGCTGGGTGGCCACGGTGTGCTCGCGATTGACCGCGGTGGCGTCGGCGCCGCGCTGCAGCACGTCTTCGATCATGAGCGTGAGCAGCACCCGGTTGGCGTGCCAGTGTGTGACGAGCGTCGTGACGAACTGATGCAGTTCCACGCTCACGCTCTCGGCCGTGGGAGTGGACCCGCTGTTGAAGGCCTGCAGAGCCGCGGCGTCGAGGGCGGCGAGCAGGCTGCCGGTGCGGGACTGCAGGAGCGAGGCCACGAGGGCCTGGCGGTCGCGGAAGTAGTTGTAGAGCGTGCCCACGGCGATGCCAGCCCGGGCGGCGATGTCTTCCATCCGCACGGCACCCGCGCCCCCGGTGTTGAAGACCGAGGCGGCCGCGTCGAGGATGGCATCGCGCGTGGACTCGCGCAGCCGGACCCTCAAGGAGTCGCGGAGCCGGTTTTCGAGAATATGCGGCTGATTCATGAAGTGAATATGAATTCACGAGTGTGCGCTTGCAGGGGTCGCACGTCAAGCGGGCTTTAGGACCCTCTTCTTGGCCCCGACCCTTCCCGCCGCCGGCGTCTCCTCCGGCGACGTGATGAAACGAATGGTCGGCGGGGGCCCGACGCCGCCGGGTATCGAATACGCCAGCACGACGATGCCGCTTGCCGGGAGGACCCGCTGGTCGTTCAGGACCAGCGTGGTCGAGGCGCCCGGCGGCAGGAGCGGAACGCCAGAGCCAAGCAGCACGGGAATCACCGCCAGCTCGACCGTGTCGACCAAGCCAGCGTCGAGCAGGGTGCGGAAGAGCGCACCGCCCCCGTAGAGCCAGATGTCGCGCCCGGGCTGCGCCTTCAGCATCTTGACCACCGCGGCGGGGTCCTCATTGGTCACGAGCACCCCGGCTGACGACGACGGCGGCCGGGTGCGCGAGAACACCACCGTCTCGATGCTGGGCAGCATGTCGCCCATGGCGCCTGCGACGTCGTGCGTCTTGCGGCCCATCACGGCCACGTCGAACTCGCGATACATGGCCGCGAAGTCGATGGCCGGGTCCATCACGATCCAGTCGAAGCTACCGTCAGTGCGGGCGATGAAGCCGTCGAGGCTGACCGCCACCTGGTAGCGCAGGCGTCTGCTCATGGGGATGCTCCCGCCGCATCATAACCAACCACCGCGGGCGCCGGACGCGTTGCTCGAGCCTCCTCGAGCCGCGTGCTATCGTGGCGCTCGTCCGACCTCGAGCGCGTCGGGCGGGAGTTCCCATGAGAGAAGCGGCGGTGGTGATGGTGGCGGTGGCCACCATGGCGATGACTCAGTGCGCACCGGCGCCGCACGAGGTGCCGCCGGCGTCGGCGGCCGCGGCCCAGGAGGAACTGGATCAGGCGCTGTTGGAGATCTCGGTCACGCAACTGCAGGATCTCTACGCCCGGCGCGTCTACACCGTCACGCAGGTGGTGCAGTGGCATCTGGCGCGTATCGGCCGCTACAACCGCATCTACCGCGCCGTCGAGACGGTCGACGA
>JBDTWC010000167.1:0-5982 GCA_040006875.1 Acidobacteriota bacterium
CACCCGCATCGCCCGCGAGGGCGTGCCCCACGCAGCACTCTCGAGTGACGGCGAGTTTGTGCGGCGCCTCTATCTCGACGTCATCGGCTTGCCGCCGTCGTCGGCCGAGGTCCGTGCCTTCGTCGCCGATCCGGCGCCCGACAAGCGCGATCGCCTGATCGACACCTTGCTCGCGCGCGACGAGTTCGCCGAGCAGTGGGCGTGGTACTGGGGCGACCTGCTGCGCATGTCGAACGAAGCCGGTCCCGGCGCCAACGCCTTCCACTACTGGTTCAAGGAGCAGCTCCGGGTCGATCGGCCCTACGACCGCTTCGTGCACGACGTGCTCACGCCGTCGTCGAAGGTCCACGCCACGCTCCCGGCGCTGGCCATGATCGGGCGCAGCAATCAGCTCAAGAGCCGCTTCGTCGAGAGCGTGGACGACTACCGCATCTCGAATCGCCTCGATCACATCGACGCCTTGACCATCGACGTGAGCCGGGTGTTCCTCGGCCTCAATACCTCATGCATCTCCTGTCACGACGGCGCGCTCCATCTCGAGGCGGTCAACGGCTATCTCGCCGACCGCACGCGCGACGAGTTCTTCGCCATGTCGGCGTTCTTCGGCACCACCCGCCTGATCGGCAACTGGAACGACAAGTCGCGCAACGTCGATCGCGACCTGCACGTCGACGATCTCGGGAGCGGCTACGACGGCGGCAACGACGCGCCCTTCCTCACCCAGGCCGAGAGCCAGTTCCCGCGTCCCACCGGCGCGCACCAGCCGGCCTTCATCCTGACCGGCGAGAAGCCGCGCCCGGGCGCCGACCCGCGCGCCGAGCTCGCCCGGATGATCACGGCTGACCCGCAGTTCGCTCGCGCCACTGCCAACCTGCTGTGGGGCCGGCTGATGACCGTGGCCTTCGTCGAGCCGCACGACGCCTTCGATCTGAACCGCCTGCACGGCAAGAACGCCCAGCCGACGAGCGTGGAGCTGCTCGAAGCGCTCGCCGCCGAGTTCACGGGCAACGGCTTCCGCCTCAAGCGCACCATCCGCACCATTCTGCAGTCGAGCACCTATCAGCTCTCGGCGCGCTTCCCGGGCGAGTGGAAGGACAGCTATATTCCCTTCTATTCCCGGCACTTCGCGCGCGTGCTGACCGGACCCGAGGTGATCGACGCGGTGGCCGCCGTGACCGGCGTACCGATGCAGTTCAAGCTCGGCGACGAGCTGATGACGCGCGTCAAGCAACTCGCCACGCCGCAGGACATCGGCCGCGGCGCCGAGGGCATGACCGTCGACGCGCTGATGCAGAGCTTCTTCCAGAGCAACCGGCGCACCCCGCCGCAAGCCGGCAATCGCCCCTCGACGCTGCAGGCGCTGTTGATGATGAAGTCGACCGTCGTCAACGATCGCGTCACCGTGGCGGCCCAAGGCCGGGTCTCTGAGCTGGTCAAGTCGGCGCGCAGCAACGACGAGATCATCGACGAGCTCTACCTGAGCGCGATGGCGCGCACGCCCTCGGCGCCGGAGCGCGAGGCGGCCCGCCAGGCGCTGGCCCGGGATCGCGTGCACGGCAGCGAGGATCTGCTGTGGGCGCTGCTCAACAGCCCCGAGTTCCTGGTCAACCGCTGAGTGAGGACCACATGGATCGCCGACTGAACGACATCTTTCCGTCGCGCCGCGATGCCCTGCGGTGGGGCGGTGTGGCGCTGGCAAGCACGTGGGTCGATGGCCTCGTGTGGCCCTTGAAAGTGTCGGCCCGCGGCACCGCCGCGCCGCGGGGCACGGCGCGCAACTGCATCTTCATCGAACTGGGCGGCGCCATCAGCCCGATGGACTGCTGGGACTTCAAGGAGACGCGCTGGACGCCCAAGGACCTCGACGTCACGGAGGTGTCGAAAGGCCTCTATCTGTCGCAGACCCTGTTCCCGCAGCTGTCGAAACACATGCAGCGCGTGGCGTTGGTGCGGTCGCTGCAGGCGCCTGAGCTCATCCACTTCAACGGCCAATACCACACGCAGGCTGGCTGCTCGCTGAACCCGGCGCTCGCGCGCGAGGTGCCCGCGTTCGGATCGGTCGTGGCCCTGGAACTCGCGGCCCAGCGCCGTGAGCGCGACACCTTCCCCACCTACATCAGCACCAACCTCACGAAGGCGCGCGCCGGGTCGATCGGCGCCGGCTTCCTGCCCACCTGGACCACCGGTCTCGATCTCGATCCGAGCACCGTGTTCGCCGCCTTCGGCGGCGACATGAGCGGCGCCAATCAGGTGCTGAGCGAGCGCTGGCGGCTGCTCACGGAGCTTGCGAAGATCAACGCGGGCCAGCGGGCGGCGATGAGCCAGAAGGCCGCCGACTACCAGACCTTCTACGACGACGCCTACAAGCTGCTCACCGACGAGCGCTGGCCCAGGGTGTTCAGCGCGAGCAGCGACGACAAGCAGCGCTACGGCGACGACGAGTTCGGCCTCGGCTGCATCCTGGCGCGCAACCTGCTGGCGCAGAACGCCGGCACGCGGATGATCTACATCTACGACGGCGACCGCTGGGATCACCACTCCGGCATCTTCGATCACAACGCCGAGTGGAACCACTACCGCACCTGCACGCGGCTCGACCGGGGGCTCGTGAGCCTGCTCGACGATCTGGCGGCGACACCCGGACACGCGGCCGGGAACACGATGCTCGACGAGACGCTGATCGTGGCGCAAAGCGAGTTCGGACGCACGCCGGGCATGAATCCGGTGGCTGGGCGCGATCACTACAAGGGCGCCTACACCGGCCTCTACGCTGGCGGTGGCGTGGTCGGCGGCCGCATCCTCGGCAGGACCGACGCCGACGGCAGCACCTGCATCGACACCGGCTGGCGCCACAAGACGCAGCCGTTCATGGACAACACGGTGGCGACCATCTACTCGGCGCTCGGCATCGACTGGACCAAGACCATCGACAACACGCCCTCGGGTCGCGCCTACCACTACGTGGACTACGTCAGCCTGGGCGGCTCCGCCATGATGGAAGCGGACGAGATCGGCGACCTGTTCCCGTGACCCTCCCGCGGCGCACACACCGGCTGCAGCGCGCCCTCGCCGCGTGGGGACTGGTGCTCGGACTGGTGGCTGGCGCACCAGCGGCCCCGCGACAAGGGTCGGCATCGGCCCGGTCCGGCGAGCCGAATCGCCCGCCACCGGCCAGCCCGGCGGCGGCTGGGGCCGCCGACCTGCGCATGGCGATTCCGGCCGGCGAGTTCTGGATGGGCCGCACCCGCCTGTGGCTGATGGACGAGATCGGCTGGCAGATCCGCGAGCGTTTCGACGATCGCCCCGTGCATCGCGTGCGGCTGCGGGCCTTCTGGATCGATGCGCACGAAGTCACCAATGCGCACTACGCCGCGTTTCTGGCGACGCCTGCCGGCGCCGGCCTGGAGGCTCCGTATCAGTGGGGCGAACTCGGCGTGCCGACGGGCAAGCAGCGCGTGCCCGTCTACAACGTCACGTGGCCCGACGCGGCCAAGTACTGCGCCGCACAAGGCGGACGGCTGCCAAGCGAAGCGGAGTGGGAGTACGCCGCGCGCGGCGGCGTCGCCGATCTCGACTACCCGTGGGGCAACGACTACCTCGACGAGGTTGCGCCAACCGCGACGCCGGCCGCCACTGCGCCCGCGAGCGCTGCAGCTGGTCCGGCGGCCCTACCCGGTCGGCCCGCCACGCGGCCAGACCGCCACGCGCACAGCGGCTCGAGCACCGGCCCCGTGGCCGTGGGCTCGTTTGCGCCGAATGGGTTCGGGCTCTACGACATGTCCGGGAACCTGTGGGAGTGGACGGGCGATTGGTATGACTTGAACTACTACAGCGAGAGCGCCGTGGCTGACCCGACCGGGCCGGCGACCGGTCGCTACAAGGTGATCCGCGGCGGCAGCTGGGCCGACGCCGAAACGCGTCTCGGCACCGTTTACTACCGCAACTTCACCGCCCCCGATACCGCGCAACCCACGATCGGCTTCCGCTGCGCGGCGTCCGGACCGGCCTCGCGATGAGGGCCCGCGCCTGGACCCTGCTCGCCGTGGTGGCGGCGGTCGCCGTGGCGTGGATCGCCGTGCCGGTGTGGCTGCTGCAGCCGTTTGCGCCGCAGAGCCAGGCCGCGGTCGAGTGGTCGTGGCAACTGCGCCGCCTGGCGCCGGCCGTGACCGCGGTCGCGGCGCTCATCTCGCTGGCCCTGGCGGCGCGCCTGTGGCCCCGACCCGCGATGCACTCTACGCCCACGGCGATGACCGCGAGCAGACGCGCCACCGTCGTGCCCCTGATGGTCGCGCGCGGCGCGCTCGTGTTCCTGGTCGCCGCCGTGGCCGGCACCGCATGGTTCGCCCGGCAGAACCACTTCGAGTGGATGTTCCGGCCGTTCCCAGACGCGCGCTTCCTCGTCGCAGGTGAGGCCACTGATGTGCCCGCCGCCGAGCCCGTGATCGGCGTGGCCGACGGCACGGCGGCACTGGCCTTTCCGATCACGCGCCTCGGCTATCACCACCTGGTGAACACCACGCTCGGCGACGTGCCGATCGTGGCCACCTATTGAACGCTCTGTCACACCGGTCTGGTGTGGAGCCGCGGGATCGACGGCAGGACGCTGCAGTTTCGCCTGATCGGCATCAACAACCAGAACTTCCTGATGGAGGATCTAGAGACCGGATCGTGGTGGCAGCAAACGAGCGGCGAAGCCATCTCGGGGCCGCTGAAGGGCCACCGGCTCACGCAGGTGCTGCACGACGAGGTCACCTTCGGCCTGTGGCAGAGGGAGCACCCCGACAGCCGCGTGCTCGGCCTCGACGCCCGGCAATCGCGCATCGACAGCGACTGGGAAGTGGGCACCGCCAAGGCGCCAGTGGTGACGCCGGTGCGCGCCGACGATCTACTCGACCCGCGCGCGCTGGTCGTGGGGGTGGTGATCGGGAACGAGGCACGCGCGTATCCGCATGACGCGCTCGGCGACGTGCGGGTCATCCTCGACGAGCTGGGCAGTACGCCGATCGCCGTGCTGCGCGCCGACGACGGCCACTCGTTGCGCGTGTTCTCGCGATCGCTGGATGGGCAGACGGTGAACCTGCTCGAACGGGTGGGCGCGACGCCGGCCCGCTACCTCGACGGCGCGACCGGTTCGGAGTTCGACTTCACGGGCCTGGCCGTGGCCGGGCCGCTCGCCGGCCAGCGCCTCACGCGCGTGCCGCACGTGTCGGACTACTGGTTCGACTGGCGCCACTCTCACGAGGCCACGACCGTGTACCGACCGTGGCAGCCCACGTCCGGCAGGTAAGGCCAGACGCAGGCCGCAGCACGCGCAAAGGGCAACGTTAGGCTCCCGGCATCGGCTCGTCGGCGCTGCCGCCGTAAATCGCCGGCACCTTCGACCCCATGCCTCGCAGATACGCCGCCAGCTGGCCGCGGTGGTGCACGCTGTGGTTGTTGGCCATGCCCAGGAACTCGGCCGCAGGCTTCTGCATCATGCCGAAGAAGTCGACCGAGCGGGCTAGATCCTCGGGCGCCATGGCCTGCACCGCCTTCAGCTTCTCCGCGAAGGTCTGCTCGTAAAAGGACACGATCTCGGCCACCGATGTGAACTGGCTTTCCGCCTTCTTCGCCGCCTCGGCGTCGTAGACGAACTTGCCGCTGATCACGCTGTCGAGGAACCACACGTCGGACGTGGCCAGATGGGTGGCGAGTTCCCACGCGGTGCGCGACTTCTCGTCGGGCTTGTAGTCGCGGGTGTCGTTCTTCACGGCCGCCAGTACTTTGCAGGTGGCGGCAAACTCGCCCTGCATGAGCTGGGCGTACTGCTGACCAAGGAACGTGGCTTGTTCGGGCGTCATGGAACCTCCGGGATTGGCGGAATGTGGGGGCCGTGTTCGAGCGGGGCCTCCAGAGACTACGAGAAGAAAAGGCGAAAGGTCAAGTGCCTAGTCGGCGCGCAGAACGTGTGCGGGATCGACCAGTGAAGCGCGTCGCGCCGGC
>JBDTWC010000168.1:0-5977 GCA_040006875.1 Acidobacteriota bacterium
GCGCCTGGGCCGGGAACATGTTGAACGCGCGCATCAGACGCGGCTCGCCCGGGGTCGTCTCCTGCACGAAGTAGCTGATCATGATGATGCGCTGCACCGACAGGTCAGTGCCGAGCAGGTCGGTGATCGAGCCGTTGGCGGCCGAGCGCTGGTTGAGGTTGAAGGGGTCGCCTGAGGCGAAGTTCACCGTGGTGCCGCTCACGCTGGTCACCACCTGCATGCAGCTTCCCGTCGGGCCGCGGAACAGCAGGATGTCACCGGTGGCGATCGGGGCGACGCCGTTGGGCACATCGCCCTGGAACCACACCGTCTGGTTGCCCATGGTCAGGCTCGAGCCATTGGCGGACATCCTCGGCGGCATGGGTGTAGCCGAGAACGTGGACGGCTTCACGACGAAGCTGGCGGTGGTGGGGTTGGTGTACTGACTCGCCGTACCTGATCCGGGCAGGAACGGGTCGCCCATCAGGATGCTGATCTCGTCGGTCTGGCGTCCGGCCACGGTCGAGCCCAGGTTGTTGCCGGTGGTCACGGCGCCAAGTGTGGTCAGGGTCGTGTTGTCGAAGGCGTACGACCAGCCGGTGGGACTGGGCCGCTGCACCAGCGCCGATCCGGAGCCGCTCGGCAGCGGAATGCCGCCGACCGGGATGTCGCGTCCGGCCTGGAGCAGATCGCGCACCATCAGGTTCACGCCCGAGCGCATGTTCTGCCCGGCGTCGGTCAGCTTCAGCGTGGCGTCGTTGATCTTGAGCGCGTCGTCGAAGGTCTTGATGGCGATGCCGATCACGGCCAGCGTGATCACCGAGGCGATCAGGAACTCCGAAAGGGCGAAACCGCGGTCTGTCTTGACAGAAATCATGGCCATGTCCTCAGGCGTACTGCGAGATGAGCGACGTGACCGTGTAGGTCTTTGTCTCGCCGTTGGCGGGATAGGTGATAGTCACCGTGATCTCGCGCAGGAACCCCGAAAGCTCGACGATGACGATCTTGCGCGTGAAGCCCGACAGGGTCAGGGTCTTGTCGTCGCCAGTGCCGACCAGGCCATCGAGGCCGGGCAGCAGGAACGACTCGATCGCGCCGTCGTCGGCGGTGTTGAGGATGCCATCGGGGCCGGCCACCTTCATGGCCGTCGCGGTGTTGAGGAAGACGCCGCCGTCGGCCACGTTCTTCATCTCGGCCCAGCTGATGGTGTGCGAGTCGCGGGCCGCGAACACGCTTTCCACCGCCTCGGCGGCCTTCTGCGTGGCCAGCACTTCGTAGGGCGCACTGGTGGACTTCTGAAGGCCGCTGACGAAGGCCTGCGAGAGGCCGAGCACGCCCACGGTGAGAATCAGGATCGAGATCAGGGTCTCGACCAGTGAGAACCCGGACGCGGAATGTCGGAAGGTCTGCATGATTACACTCGTCCCCAAGTGGTGTTCAGCCGCCGGAAGGCGCGAACTCGGCCGGTGGCCCCCAGGATGGTCACGGCCCTCGTGGCGAACTGGTCGTTGGGCGCGGCCAGGAAGATGGTGCCGTTGATGACCGTGCCGGTCGTGCACCGCACCAGCATCCCGTCGCCGTTGAAGCAGACGTCGGTGGTGGGGTTGGCCCCGTCGAAGTCGAGCGCTCCACCGTTGCCGAAGGCGTCGGTGGTGTCGGGCGTGCCGGCCGGCAACGCGAAACGGATATTGCCTTCCATCGTGGCCCGGCGCAGCAGCGTGTAGACGGGCGTCGCTACGTCCTTGCGTTCGGTGGTCACCTGGTTGAGGTTCACGAAGGCGACCCGCATCAGGCGGCGCTGCTGGATGGCGGTGTCCCTCCAGCTCGCCCATCACCAGGCGCATGGCGTTGTCGGCGTTGATGATGGCGCGTGACGAGCCAATCTGCACGACGGCCATCGCCGTGAGGACCGCGGAGAGGGCGATGACGACCAGAAGTTCTACGAGGGAGAAGCCGCTCTCGTGCTGGCGACTGTCTGTGGTGCGCATGCCCCCCCCTACAGCAAGGCTTGCGCCAGTTCAGCCGAAGGGCCTTGAACCGGCCATAAAACTGCGAATTACTGCGATTTCAGGCGTCTGGCGGCAAACCGGCATGTGCCACTTCTGGACAGCGTGATCACGGTTTTTGTCATCGCCTCGTCGTGAGACGCTCGCGTTCGCCCAGCGGCCGTCAGCCGATTGACGGCTGGAACGGCACGGTCTGGAACCCCATCGTGAACCGAACCAAGCCCCCGGTCGCCGACAGCTGCCGGGCGAGCGAGCCGGGCGTGAGGTCTTGAATGGCCTACTGCCGTGGACCGCGGTCGAAGTCGAGGCTGGCGGCGGAGTTGAAGTTGACGCGCTGCTGCCGCCCGCCGCGCAGCCGGCCGCCACGAACGCCAGCCGCAGATGTTGCCACCGCCGATGGCCGCGCCCAAGCGGAACGCCGCTACGCGCCGTTGGGCTCGCGTACCAGCTTCACGGTGAGCACGGCCGCGCCCAGGAAGGCCATGAACAGCATGCCCGTCCAGTGCGTCTTGTTGATGCACTGAAAGCGCACGTGCTCGCCCGGCTTCACGTCGAATTCCACGGTATGCCGCACCAGCGTGTTGTTGGCCTTGACCGCGTGCCGGCCGGGCGCAATCTCGCAGGCGAGCTGGTTGCCGTAATACAGGGTTCCCCAGTCCTGCCCGTCGAGCGAGATGTAGACCTGGCGGTTCTGCGCGTCCTCGGCGGCGGTGCGCCGTACGGTGAGCATCGCCGGGCCATGAGGCTCGGCCAGGTCGGCGACGACCACGCCGCTGCCCGCGCCCTCGTCAGCATTCGACTTGGCGGCGCGCAGCCGCAACGGTCGCGGTAACAGCCACGGGGCGGGGAAGGAAGACGACGACACCACCCGCGATCGTGGCATATCGCGGGCCGGTCTGTCTTGGGCGGTTCGATGCCCCGGCGCTATACTTCCGCCCCGTGAACACCTTGCTCCGCCCGACCCGTGGCCGCCATTGCGCATTCGCGGGCGCCTCACTCGACCAGCGCACCTCGCGTCGCGCCACTCGCTATGCGATCGTCGCCGCCGTCATGGCCCTGTCAGGTTCGAGCGCGCAGCCACGCGCCGCGCAGGAGACATTCGACCTGCTGGTCCGCGGCGGCACGGTGGTCGACGGCACCGGCGCGCCGGGCCGGGTGGCCGACGTGGGCATCCGACGCGGGCAGATTGCGGCCGTGGGGATGCTGGCCGGCGCGACTGCCACGACCGTGATCGACGCCACCGGCCAGATCGTGGCGCCCGGGTTCATCGACGTGCACACGCACGCCGACGATCTCGCCGAACATCCGGCCGCCGAGCACTTCGCGCGCATGGGCGTGACCACGGTGATTGCCGGCAATTGCGGCGGCTCGCCGGTGGACGTGAAGGCCGCGTTTACGAAGATCCGCGCCACCGGCGCGGCCATCAACTTCGCGAGCTTCGTGGGCCACAACTCGGTGCGCGAGGCCGTGATGGGCACGGCCCGCCGCGCGCCCACTGCCGCCGAACTGGCCAAGATGGAAGCGCTGGTGGCCGCAGCCATGGCCGACGGCGCGGTGGGCTTCTCGACCGGCCTGCAGTACGTGCCCGGCACCTACGCGGCGAAAGACGAGATCGTGGCCCTCGCAAAGGTGGCCGCGAAGTCGGGCGGCGTCTACGCGTCGCACATGCGCAACGAAGGTACCGAGATCGAGAGCGCGGTGGCCGAAGCGCTGGCGATCGGCGAGGAAGCCCACATCGCGGTCGAGATCTCGCACTTGAAGATCGACGCGCCGAGCCGCTGGGGCGCGAGTGCCAAGGCGCTGGCCATGATCGATGCGGCCCGCGCCCGCGGCATGGTCGTGCTCGCCGATCAGTATCTCTACGACGCGGCCAGCTCCAATCTGGGCATCCGATTTCCGTCCTGGGCGCTCGAAGGCGGGCAGCCCGCGATCGTGAAGCGCCTCGACGACGCGGCCACGTGGGCAAACATCAAGGCGGAGATGGGTAAGCTGATCCGTGAACGCGGCCTCGAGAACTACTCGTTTGCACGCATCGCCAACTACCCTGCCGATCCCACGCTCAACGGACTCACGATTCCCGAAGTGGCGCAGAAGCTGAAGGGCGGGCGCGATCTCGACCGCCAGTTCGAGACCATGCGCCTGATGCTGCGCGCCGGCGGCGCGTCGATGGTCTATCAGTTCATGGCCGAAGACGACATCACGCGCATCCTCAGGCACCCGATGGTAGCGATTGCCAGCGACAGCGGCCTCAACGTGATGGGCCGCGGCGTGCCGCACCCGCGCGGCTACGGCAACACCGTGCGCGTGCTCGGGCGCTACGTGCGCGAGCTGCACGTGATCTCGCTCGAAGAAGCGGTGCGCAAGATGACGTCGCTGCCCGCCGACCAGTTCGGCTTCGCCGACCGCGGGCGCATCGCCACGGGCACTGCGGCCGATCTCGTGATCTTCGACGCGGCCACGGTGAGCGACAAGGCCACCTACGACAACCCGCACCAGTATCCAGAGGGCCTCAACTACGTGCTGGTCAACGGCGTGACGGTGGTGGACAGGGGCGCGCAGACCTCGGCGCGGCCCGGACGAATTCTGACGCGCCAATACCCGCTGTAGACCAAGCGGGGTCAGACCCCTACCAGGGGGGGCAGTTCGTCGACAGAGACGTCGCGCTCGCGCTCGATGAGGCCGGCCAGGTGCGCGGCGTGGCCGAGCACCCGTCCGGCCGACCATCCGGCCGCGCGCAGGTCGCGCACACCGCTGTCGCCGTCGGACTTGCTCAGCTTCTGCGTGGCCGACTTCATCACCAGCGGATGGTGGAAGAACACGGGCGGACGGGATCGGCCCAGATGCCGGGCAAGCAGCATCTGCCGGCCCGTAGAGGCGAAGATGTCGTCGCCGCGCACCACGAGGTCAACGCCCTGCGTCATGTCGTCCACGGCGACGGCGAACTGATAGGTCCAGTTGCCGAGGCGATCTCTCAACAACAGGTCCCCGCACTGCGCCCACGGCTCCTGCCGGGACACGCCGTGCACCACGTCGTCGAACGACACCGCGCCTGGCTCCACCACCAGCCGCCAGCCCACGAGGCCGCCGAGCGAGAGCCCGCGCGCCCGGCACGTGCCCGGGTAGCGAAGCTCGCCGGGGTCGGCGTGGGCGGCCAACGCATTCGCCGCATCGATCTCGCGCCGTGTGCAGTCGCAGCCGAAGACCAGACCGTGTGCAATCAGGGTCTGCGCGGCGCGCTGATAGTGCGGTTGCCGATCGGACTGGCGCCCTTCGCAGATACCGGCGCGAAAGGCGCTGGTGGGATAGACGTCGGGCTGCAGTCCGAGCCAGTCGAGGTCGTCGAGCAGCGCCGCCTCGTACTCCGGACGGCAGCGCTGCCGGTCGTGGTCTTCCACGCGCAGACCCACGCGTCCGCCGAGCGCGCGCGCAATGCCCCATACGTAGATGGCGTTCACCACGTGTCCAACGTGCAGGAAGCCGGTAGGGGCTGGCGCGAACCGCGTCAGCGGAGACGACGGCAGACGGGCGGCCAGCGGCGCCAGGGGAATGGGCATGTCGTCGCGGGCAATCCCGTGTGCCCACATGCTACTCGGATCGTAGTCGTGTGCAGTCGGGGTCGCGCGGCGCCGTTGACCAACGCCGCTCACGTGCGGAAGCCCGCGGCATGCGCGCGGTGCGGAGGTGACAACGTCGCGCGGCCTCGCAATAGCACCGCGGGGCGTGTGAGGCTGACCGCCGACGGAGCGCGGCTGTTCGTCACCAGCACGCACGCGTGGATCTGCAGTGGACCCTCCCGCGCACTCTTCGACGGCCACGGCATTCCAGCTTGAAGCAGGCACGGCCGTGGGCCTGAGCGACGTGGGGACGCTGCTGCTCGGCCTGACACGACGCTGTCGATTCCCTTCGTGTCGTCCGGCACCCATGTCGTCCGGGTGCACGCTCACAGCGCCACCGGCGCGGACGTCGCTTCAAACGACATCATCGTGGTCGCG
>JBDTWC010000169.1:0-5964 GCA_040006875.1 Acidobacteriota bacterium
GCACTTCGAGCATCGCGCGACGCTGCGCCGGGTCGGTGCCGGGCTGGATCACGGTGGCGAAGTGAACCTTGTTCTCGGTGACGCCCGGCGCAGTGTGCACCGAGAGCCCCTTCAGATACGCCGTCAAGGCAGCCAGTTCGTCCGGCCCGAGCCCGAAGCGCGGCATCGATGCATCCATCGCGCGTCCCGTGAGATCGACACCCTCGCGGATCGCCCGCGACAGCGAAGCCTCGGCGTAGGTGGGCCGGGGCCTTGCGCCGGCAAACAGCCCCAGCCTTGTGGCCAGCACGTCTGCGGTGCTGCCGCGGGCTGCGCGGCCCGGTGCCGCCGCCACGTCGCGACCGAGTGGGCTGCCCGGGGCGACGGGTGCCACACGGCTTCCGAACAGCGCCGGGCCGGTGATCGGGCGGACCTCCACCGGTCCCTCGCTCGATCCATAGCCGCTGCGGCGGTGGCAGGTTTCGCATGCGGCGGCCTTGCCCGAGAGCAGCACGCCTGCCGGGCCAACCCCCTGCAGCACTTGCCCAGATGGCAGGACGCCTTCGCGGTAGATGCGCCGGCCGATCGCCAGCACATCCGCATCCGTGGCACCCGCGGCCTGCGCCGCCGCGACGGAAGGTACCCAAGCCAGCGCAACCGCGAACAGCACTGCCCAGCGGCGCCTGCCGGGCATCGCTTCTGTGTTCTGCGGGTTCACGGCGCCTTGACCGCGGTAGTGGTGGCGGCGCTGCCCGATCCAGTGCCGCCACTGTTCCTTGCGCCGTCGGCCTCCTGTGCCGGCGCTCGCCACGCCGCCGCCGCGCTGACCGCCGCAAAAGCGTCCACGCGGCCATGGCCGAGCGACGGATCGCGGCCCTTGCGCTCGGGATTGAACGCCGTCTCTTGCAAGATCCGGGTGGCCGCCTCAGGAGTCAACGCCGGGTTGGCCGCGAACATGAGCGACGCGACGCCCGCGACCACGGCGCTCGCAACGGACGTGCCCGAATCGCTCACATACGTGCCGAACATCGCGGTGGTCGGGATGTCGGTGCCCGGTGCGGCGATGTCGACGAAAGCGCCCGCGGTGGAAAACGACGCGGCCTGGCCCGACTCGTCGGTGGCCGCCACCGACAGGATGTAAGGCGTCTCTGCGACCGGGCTCATGCAGCCGCAGTTGCCCGAGGGCGCGATCACCAGAGCGCCATGGTTGAACGCGTATTGCGCCGCCTCGCGGATGGCGGCACTGCGAATCACGCCTTCCAGGCTGACGTTCACGACCCGCGCGCCGTGGTCCGCAGCCCAGACGATGGCCTTGGCGATGCTGGCCGACGTGGCGCGCCCTTTGCGATCGGTCACCCGCATCGGCATGACGTGCGAGTCCCCGGCCACCCCGGCGATGCCCACGCCGTTGTTGCTGCGCGCCGCGGCAACCCCAGCCATCTTGGTGCCGTGGCCCTGCTGGTCTGCCGTAGCCCCCGTTTTGTCGTAGGTGTTCGCTCCTGGACCGAGCTTGCCTGCGAACTCGGCGTGATGCGGGTCGACACCGCTGTCGACGACCGCGATCACCGCGCCGGGCGCGCCCCGGGTCAGCGCCCACGCCTGCGGCGCGCGGATCTGTGCCAGGTGCCACTGACTCGTGTACTGCGGATCGTTCGGAGGCACCGTGGGCTGCGCCTGCGCCACGGTGCCCGCGACGACGGCGGCCAGGGCGAAGACGCGTGCGCCCCGCTCGTGCGCCTTGGCGTTCACCGTACGTTCCCTACTGGGCCTTGACCGGCCCCAGCCGCGCATCGCCCATGGCCACCGTGACCTCCACGCCGGGCTTCACCGCGCCGCGCGCATTGGGGTACAGGATGTAGAACACCTGCCCCCGGGCGAACCGTGCACCCTTGAGCGCGTGGTGGGGCGGATGCAGCGGCGGCTGGTCGCCTGCGATCAGCACCGGCGTGTTGGCCGGGTTGCCCAGCAGCGCCTTCGCCTTGGCCGCGTCGAGCACCTTGAACCGCACATCCACCATCCCGCCCTGCGCCGTGAGGCCGATCTGCGCGATCTGGATGCCCGACTCCACCTCCCGTGCACTCGGCGCCGGCAGTTCGTGGAGCGATGTGGTCGTGGCGGTTGCCGACGGCGCGGGCACAGGCGTGGCGGCCGCCACCGGTGTGGCCACGTGCCCGGCATGGCCTGCAGTGGCACCGGGCGCGGCCGATGAGGCACAGCCGCCGGCCATCAGCGGCAGCATCACCGCGGTGAGTGCCCATCGGGATGTGATCATCTTCATGCAGCTCTCCTTGACTCGAACCAGGACGTCGACTTCGCGACCGCTGACTATCCCCGGGCTGCGGGCAGGCCCGGGTTGGGTCAGTTCACGGTGATAGTCACTGAGGCGTTGCTCGTCACGCCGTTGAGGGTCTCCGTGTAGGTGAACCGGTAGGTGCCGCGCTTGGCGGCGATCTGCTGCGCGTTGGTCCCGTTCACACCTTGGAACCTCACCCGGAATGCGCCGTTGGTGCAGATGGTGTTCCCCCCGACGGCAGGTGTTGCGGCGGTGCCCAGGCCCCCGGTGCAAAGGATCACGGGGAGGGCAGTTCCTGTACCGCCGGTGCGTACCGGAGCTGAAACGATGCGAGCCGTCGTTCCGGTTGCGGGCAGATCGTTGGCCAGCACTCCTGAGGCGGCGTTGAAGTCCGCGTTCTGGTTTGTGTTGCCATCAGCGCTGAAGGACACCGCATCATTCACCGCCTGCACCACGTACACGGTCGCGCTGGCTATCGAACTCCAGTTGCCGGCCGCGTCCTGCACCCGCACGTAAACTGTGTGGGTACCGGCAGTCAGCCCGCCGGTGCTGATGGTCGTACCGGTGAACACCGTCGGGCTGGCGGGCGGCGTGGCCGACCCGTCGATCCAGTACTGGCCGCCGGCGAGAAGGCCTGCACCGCCGGTGTCCGCCGCTGCGACGTTCAGCGCCACACCCGCGCCAACCCCCACGGTGTTTACAGCCGGCGTCAGACTGACTGTCGGCGGGGTCCTGTCGATCACCAGGATCACCGAGCTCGTCGCGCCCCAGATGCCCACCGCCTCCTTGCCGTGCACGTAGATCGTGTGGTTGCCGCTCGACAACGCTGCGATCGAGGACAGCGGGATGTCGGCGTACACCGTCTCGGTGATGCCATTCCAGGTGCCGTCGGTCGGCACGAACGGGAAGCCGGTGCCGTTGCCGCCCACCGTGTCGATGAAGCCTTCGGCTCCGCCGACATTGACGCAGGTCGTCGCGCAGCTCACCGTCGCCGTCACCCGCACGACGGGTTGGGTCGCGCTGAGGGGCAGCGTGCCGTTGTTCGGGTTACGCGTGGCTGCAACGATGCTGGTGATTGGCCCCGAGTCCTTGTTCACGTTCAGGGTCGCCGTGACCGGACTACCCCAATTGGCCGTCGTTGCCGAGTCCCGGCTGCGTACCGAAATCGTGTGCGGGCCGTTGCTCAGCGCAGTGACCGTTGCCGCCGGGATCGTTGCCGACAGGCTGGCGATCTTGGCGCCGGCCGGGCTGACGGTCATCGCCAACGCCGTACCGCCATCAATCTGGTATTCGGCCTCGGCGATATTCGATCCGCCCGTGGTCGTGTCGTTGGCGGTACCGGTCAAGACGACATCCACCGCGCCAGTGGCCGGGTTGGGGGCCAGCACCAAAGCCGAGGTGACCGGGCCGACGGTGTCGCCGCCGTTGACCGCCACCGCGCCGAAGGAGCCCCAATTCCCCAGGTTGTCCCGGCCCTGCACGTACAGGGTGTGCGCTCCGGCGGGCAGGGTCACCGTGGCCTGCACGGCCTCCGTGATGGCGTTGAAGGTGCCATCGGAGGCCGTCATCGCGGTGGCGGTGCCAGCCGTCGAGTCGAGGTAGTAACGTGCCGCAGCGATGGTCGCGTTACCGGTGGCGGCGTCGCTGACGGTGGCAGTCAAGGTGCCCGCCGCGTAGGCGACATTGGTGGTTGCCGGCCCTGCCGTGTCGGGCCCGCCCCCTGCGCCGGACACGTGCACGAAGGTCAGCATGCCGCCGAACGTGCTGCCGTCGCCGTCGTTGTGCAGCTTCAGGCTGCCATCGTAGACGGCAAACTTGCTGCCGGCCGCGGCCGTGGCGGGCACGGTGGCGATGGCGTCGCCGGTCTGCCCGGCGGCCAGCGTTTCAGCCGCCACGTTGTGCGTCAGCGTGGGCAGCGGGCTTCCGTCCTTGGCGACGAAGTTCTGCCGCAGGCCAAGCACCGCCATCGAGTGATGCTGCACGCCGGCGTTGACGTAGCGCAGCAGCACCTTGTGGCCGGCCGCGCTTGGGATCGGCGTTGTGTCCGGATAGACCTTGCCGTTGATCAGGAAGTACTTCGGCGCGAAGTTGCGCATGTCGAAGGCGGCCGGGCTGGCGCTGCCGGCCAGGGCCGGGCAGCCGTAGTCCGGGTTGCCACTGCAGTTGAGCGCCGTGTCGATCTCGCTCAGCACGAGCACCGACTCGTCGTCGAAAGCGGTGGCCGCGTCGGCGTAGGCCCGTGCAGCCGAAGCAGTCGGCCGCACGATCAGTGCGCCATACAGGCCCATGGCCACCTGGTGCTGCGCGTTGGGCAGCAGCGCCGCCTCATAGAGGTAAGTACCGGGCTGGCCGGCGACGAAGGCGTAGGTCTTGGTTTCGCCCGGCGCCACGCCGGTGAGGTCCGGCACCATGGCCTGGCCCTGGAACAGCAGCCCTGTCGCTTCAGTCAACTGGTTGTGCAGCGTGACCGTCACCGTCTCACCCTGGTTCACGACCAGCGTCGGGCCGCCCGGCTGGAGCACGTTCGCGTTGGTGCTGGTGTAGCCCCAGACCGGAACCGACGCGCCGGGCAGCGCCGCCGTACCTGCGATCGCATAGAGATTGGTCGCGGGTGCGGTGATGGTGATCTGCAGTTGTTGCGAGCCAGCCGTGAAGTTGGTGTTTGCCGCCGTGGACGCTTGAACCGCGCACGAGCCGACCCCGGTTGGCGTGAACGTGCCCGAAGTGGCACTGACCAGCGTGCAGGGACCGCTGACATAGCCGTAGCTCAGAGCACCGCTCGAATTCGTCGTGGCGCTGGCAGTGAAGTTGGGCCCAGGAAATTGCGCGAGGGGAGCCGCGCCGAAGGTGATCGTCGGGCTGGCTTGGGCGATCGTCACCGATTGTTGGGCAGAGCCGGCGAGGTAGATCGAGGTCGCGGCAGTATTGGCTTGCACGACGCAAACGCCGGCACCGGTGCTGCTGAAGGTCGCACCGTTTGATTGCGCACATGGGCCGCTGACGTAGTTGTAGGTCAGCGCACCGTTCGAGTTGGTCGTCGCCGAGATGGTGAAGTTGCCGCCCAGATAGACTGCCGCCGGCGCTGCGCCGAAGGCAATGGTTGGCGCCACGGGCAAGCCGCCGGTCTGGACTGTCAACGTGCCGGCGACGGTCTTGAAGTCGGTTGCAACGGTGGTGCGCTGGGCTCGAACCGTAAAGTTCCTTGCAGCAGCCGGAGTAGCCGCTGTCGTATTGATCGTCAAGGTCGACGTGCGATTCCCGCTACTGAAAACCCAGGACACCGGATTGGTTGAGAAGGAGGTCGTGACGCCAGCGGGCGTCGTCCCTGTCCAGCTAAGGCTCAAAGCAGCGGCGGATAGGTTGTTGTTCGTGTCCTTGGCCACCGTCACCAGGTAGGTTACGGATCCGCCAGTACCGGCCGTGAGTGTGACCGAGGGTGCCCCCAGAGTCACACCGGTCAGCGTCGCAGACGCCGGCGCCGCGAACCCGATCGCCGCCACAAACGTGGCCGCGATCATCGCCAGCCGGGCGCGCGTTGCCGCGAAACCGGAGAAGTAGTTGTTTGTCGTATCCACGGTATTTCTCCCTCGCCCGCTACTGGCAGCTGTTAGGCAGTGGCGGATCGATCCGCACGTACGTGATGGGGCCGGTCGCGTTGACGCCCCAAGAGGACATCTGGAACAGCGCGTGGT
>JBDTWC010000170.1:0-5942 GCA_040006875.1 Acidobacteriota bacterium
CCGACCTCGTGCTCGCGGCACAGCTGGTCGAGCAGCGCGGCGTACTCGCGCGGCGTGATGCCGATGCCGTCTCCCGACAGACGCACGGCGCGCGCGGCCGGACCGGGCGCGGCAACGAGCGGCGTGGCGTGGAGCAGGCCGCTCATCCCGGCGGCAGTGGCCAGCGTCTCGACGAAGCCGCGTCTTGTGGCGTGCATCATGTTCCCCCATGCGCGGGTCGCGCCGACCCCAGTTCACGAGGTCGGATTATAGCCGCGGCGTGACCAGGGAGACTTCGCCGCGCAATCCACGATAGGATCGGATTTTGGCCCCTTCATACGTGGACATTCCCTACCAGCGGCACACGCTCTCGAACGGCCTCGACGTGATCGTGCACGAAGACCGCCACATCCCGATGGCGGCGGTCAGCGTGTGGTACCACGTCGGCTCGCGCCACGAGCAGCCCGGTCGCACCGGCTTTGCGCATCTCTTCGAACACCTGATGTTCAAGGGCTCCGCCCATCATCCCAACGGCTACTTCGAGGCGTTACAGGAAGCGGGCGGCCTGGTCAACGGCTCGACCAATACCGACCGGACCAACTACTGGGAAGTGCTGCCGTCGCAGTCGCTCGAGCTCGCGTTGTGGATGGAGTCGGATCGCATGGGCCATCTGCTGCCGGCCTTGAGCGAGGAGAAGTTCACGACCGAGCGCGAGGTCGTGCTCAACGAGCGGCGCCAGAACTACGAGAACCGGCCCTACGGCTTGTCGAGCATCGCCCTCGGCGAAGCGCTCTTCCCCGAAGGCCATCCGTATCGCTGGGTCACCATCGGCGCGCCGGCCGACCTGGTGGCCGCGAGCGTCGACGACGCGCGCGCGTTCTTCCGCACCTTCTACCACCCGGGCAACGCGTCGATCGCCATTGCCGGCGATGTGGAGGCGGCTGAGGCCATCGGCCTGGTGGAGCGCTACTTCGGCGATCTGCCAACCGGACCGACAGTGATGCATCCGCGCCGGACCACGCGGCTCAGCGCCGAGGCGCGGCTACTGCTCGAGGATCGCGTGGAGCTGCCGCGCCTGTCGCTTGCCTGGCACACCCCCGAGATGTTCCACGACGACGACGCGGCCATGGACATCGCCGCCGACGTGCTCAGCAACGGCAAGACGTCGCGTCTGTATCGCTCACTGGTTTACGACGCGCGCCTCGCGGCCGACGTGTCGGCGATGCAGGCCTCGCGCGAGATGTCGAGCGTGTTCCATGTCGTGGCCACCGCCGTGCCCGGGATGGCGCTGAGCGCACTCGACGACGTGATCATGGGCGAACTCGAGCGGCTGGCTGACAGCGGCCCGACCAGCGAAGAACTGGAGCGCGCCACCGCGCGCGCCGAGGCGCAGTTTGTCTACCGGGTGCAGACGATCGGAGGCTTCGGCGGCAAGTCGGATCAGCTGAACGCCTACAACGTGTTCACCGGCTCGCCCGGCTACATGGCAGCCGATCGCGACCGTTACACGCGCGCTACGGCCCGTTCGGTCGCTGACGCGGCCCGCCGGTGGCTGCGCGAGGCGCCGCGCGTGGCTCTGAGCGTGGTGCCGCGGGGCCGCCACGACCTGGCGCTGCTCGAGTCCCAGCAGGTGTTCCCGCAATGATCGCTGTCGACCGCTCACGCCTGCCGGTGTCGGGCCCGCCCCGTCCTTTCCTGTTCCCGTCGATCACCCGTCACGCTCTGGCCAGCGGCCTCGACGTGCGGATGGTGCCTCACCACGCGGCGCCGGTCGTGGCGGTGGCGGCGGTCGTGCGCGGCGGCTCATCAGCGGATCCGGCGGCCCGCGCCGGGCTGGCCGCCTTCACCGCCGATCTGCTCGACGACGGCGCCGGCGACCTCGACGGTCCTGGCCTGGCCGACGTCTTCGCGCGCATCGGCGCCGAGGCCGACATCGAAGTCTGGCCCGATGCTACGGTGGTGAGCATCACCACCATGGCGCGCTATGCGGAGCGGGCGCTGCAGTTGCTCGCGGATCTGCTGGTGCGGCCGCGTTTTGCCGCCGCCGACGTGGAGCGCGTGCGCGGACTTCGTCTCGATCGCCTGCGCCAGATGCGCGCCCAGGCCTCGACCCTGGCCGATCGCGCCTTCACGCGCGCCATCTACGGCCGCCATCCCTACGGGCATCCCGGCATCGGCCATCCGGCCTCGGTGCGGGCCACGACCGGCGACGAGATTCGCGCCTTTCACCGCGCGACCTGCTCGCCGCTTGCCGCCTCGCTGGTCGTGGCCGGGGCGATTGCCCCCGACCGCGCCTTGATGCTCGTCGAGCAGACCCTCGGAGCGTGGCGGCCGTCGGCCGCGGCTGGGTTTGCGCCCGAGGCGGTGCAGGCGGAACCGGCGTCGCGCGGGTGCGTGCTGCTCGTGCCGCGCGCGGGCGCGCCGCAATCGGAGTTGCGCATCGGGCAGGTGTCGGCGCCGCGCCTCACCCCCGACTACCATGCGCTGCTGCTCTGGAACGCCGTGCTCGGCGGCCAGTTCGTGAGCCGGCTCAATCTCAACCTGCGCCAGGCCAAGGGCTACACCTACGGCGTGCGCTCGGGCTTCGATTTCCGCCGCCTGCGCGGGCCCTTCAGCGTGCACACCAGCGTGCAGACGACGGCCACCGCCGATGCCGTGTCCGAAGTGCTGCGCGAGATCTCGGATCTCGGGGGGCCGCGGCCGGTCACCGCCGCCGAGTTGGCCCGGGCCAAAGCGGCCGTCGGTCTGGGCTATCCGCGCGGCTTCGAAACCGCGCAGCAGGTAGCGCGCGCGGTCGCGCAGTTGGCCCTGCACGACCTCGACGCCGATCACTTCGAGCAGTTCACGTCGCGGCTGAACGCGGTGGCGCTTGACGACCTGCCGGCCGCGGCCAATCGACACGTGCAGCCCCAGGCGCTGACCGCGGTGGTGGTTGGGGATCCCGACGTGGTCGGTCCGCAGTTTGCCGCGCGCGGCGTGACCGTCGAGCTCGTGGCCGACGACGAGGAGTGACGTGCGCGCGGTCCGCTTCCATGCCCACGGCGGACCCGAGGTGCTGGCGCTGGAAGAGGCGCCCGACCCGGTGCCGCGGGTTGGCCACGTCGTAGTTGGCGTGCACGCGTGCGCGCTCAATCACCTCGATCTGTGGCAGCGCCGCGGCCTCGAGCGCGTCGCCATTCCGTTTCCCCACATCTCTGGCGCTGAAGTCGCCGGCGAGGTGGTGGCCGCGCCAGGAGGCGAGTTCGCCGTTGGCACGCGCGTGCTGCTGCAGCCGGGGCTGTCGTGTGGGCGCTGTGCGGCGTGTCTGTCCGGACACGACAACACCTGCGCCTCCTACGACGTGCTCGGGTATCAGAGCGATGGCGGCTATGCGGAGTACGTGCGCGTGCCGGCCGTGAACATCGTGCCGATCCCTGACCACCTGTCCTATATCGATGCCGCCGCCTTCCCGCTCACGTTCCTCACCGCCTGGCACATGCTGGTCACCCGCGCCCGCGTCAAGGCGGGCGAGTCGGTGCTCGTGCTCGCGGCCGGCAGCGGCGTGGGCCAGGCGGCGATCCAGGTCGCGCGCCTCCACGGTGCCCTCGTGATCGCCACTGCCGGCAGCGAGCGGAAGCGCGCGCTGGCTCGCGCGCTCGGCGCCACCGACGCGATCGACCATCACGCCAGCGACTTCGCCGTGGAGGTAAGGCAGCTTACGGCCAAGCGCGGCGTCGACGTGGTGGTCGAGCACGTGGGCCAGGCCACCTGGGCCAAGAGCGTCCGCGCGCTCGCCCCTGGCGGACGGCTCGTGACCTGTGGAAACACCACCGGGTGGGACGCCGCCATCGACCTGCGCTTCCTCTTCTCGCGTCAACTGAGCCTGCTCGGCTCCTACATGGGCACCAAGGGCGAGCTGCTGACGGCGGCGAAATTCCTGTTCGACGGCCGCTTCCGCCCGGTGGTCGATACCGTGTTGCCGCTGGCGGCCGCCGCCGATGCGCACCGCCGGCTCGAGGCCGGCGACGTGTGCGGCAAGCTGGTGCTCACCCCGTAGGGCGTGAACTTCGGGCCGGCCCCGTCCGTCTCATCCTGAATCCGGGGTGTATCATGCGCTCTTGGACAGCGCCATGTCCGCTCTCGAACCCCGCCCCAATCGTTTCCGCAGCCTCAGCATCAGCCTCGCCGGTGTGGTGGGACTGATCGCGGTCGTGGTCGCCGGCGCCACCATCTGGCTCGCTCTGACCGACCCGGTCACGGTTGCCGAGGCTGTCGATCGTGGTGAGTACTCGCCCCTGGTCGAGGAACTCGCCGACGTGATCTACAACGCCCTGGTCGGCCTCATCAAGTACCTCTAAGCACTGCTTAGAACGCCAGCGCGCGCTCGCACGCCAGCGCGGCGCGGAGCAGATCCGTGGTGGCACCGCGCGCGCCCACGATCTGCAGGCCGATGGGCAATCCCGTGGGCGAGTGTGCGCAAGGCAGCGACAGGGCCGGTTGGCGTCCCAGGTTGAAGGGCTGGGTCAGGCGCAGCATGGCGCTGCGCACCGGCTCGTCGCCGTCGCCCACTGACACCGACAGTGCGCCGATCGGCGGGGCCGTGACCGGCAGCGTGGGGCAGAGCAGGCCGGCCCGTCCGGCCAACGCACGATCGATCTCGGCGGCGATCACCTCGCGGCCGCGCAGCGCGCGCGCGTAGTCTTCGCCGAGCACGTAGCGGCCCATCTCGAGGCGCAAGCGCACCGGCGCGGTGTAGTCGCCGGGACGCGACTCCAGCGTCGGCGCATGATAGCGAGCCGCGTCGCCCATCACCAGGTGCAGATAGACCGGCCCGACGTCGGCGGCGTGCGCGATCGCCACCGGCTCGATGATGGCGCCGGCCCGGGCCAGTTGCTCGATCGCTGCCGCCACGCCGTCGCGCACGTCCGGCGCGATGCGCGTGTCGAAGTAGCCGGTGAGCCGCCCGAAGCGCAGTCCCTTCAGCGGCAGAGGGTCGAGGCGACCCGTAGGGCCGGGCGCGCGCCCGGCCAGCGTTTCGTGCACCAGCCACGCGTCGGTCACGGTGCGCGCCAGCGGGCCCACATGATCGAGTTGGCGGCTGAGCGGCACGACCCGGTCGGACGGGATCTCATCCCAACCGGGCTTCAGACCGACGACCCCGCACACGCCCGCGGGGATGCGAATCGAGCCGCCGGTGTCGGTACCGATCGACGCGATCGACATGCCCGTGCGGACCGCGATGGCGGAGCCGCCGCTCGAGCCGCCAGGTGAGCGGGTGTCGTCGATCGGATGACAGGCGCCGCCGAAGCCGGACTCGTCGTTGGTCGTGCCGAACGCGAACTCGTGCAGGTTGTTCTTGCCCACGAACACGGCGCCGGCCCGGCGCAGCCGCGCGGTGATGGTGGCG
Organism: Acidobacteriota bacterium; assembly: GCA_040006875.1. GTDB lineage: Bacteria > Acidobacteriota > Vicinamibacteria > Vicinamibacterales > UBA2999 > CADEFD01. Next base: position 5,366 of record JBDTWC010000170.1, read on the forward strand.
TCGGCCGTGGCCACCACGTCGCGCCGCACCTGCGATCCTGCGGTGGTACGCTCGCCTGCCTGATCGATCAGGTCCTTGAGCGAAACCGGGATGCCGTGCAGGGCGCTCACAGCGGCGCCCGACGCCCGCGTCGCATCGGCCGCCCGGGCCGACGCCAGCGCGGCCTCGGCCGTCACCGTGATGAAGGCGTTCAGCCGCGGGTTGAGCGTGGCGATGCGCTCGAGGCACTGCTCGGTGAGGCGCTCCGACGTGGTCGCGCCGCGCGCCAGGGCACCGCGCAACTCGTCGATGGTCTGTCCGTGCCAGCGGCTCATCGGTCCGTCCTTGGCGGCGTGCTCGGTGACGGCGCGCCTGCGTCGGCATCGGCGCGATCGTTCCAGTCGGCGGCGCGAAGCGCGGCCGTCGCGGCGGCGAGGCCCTGCAAGAGCGGCTTCAGCTCGGGCAAGCCGCGGCGATCGGCATCCGTCAGGGCCGCCTCGAGCCAACGTTCAACGGTCATTTCGTCCTCCTGTCAGAGCTCCGAGCCCCTGGTGCTCAGTTCCCGTTCTTGATCGCCATCGCCACGCCGTCGCCAACT
>JBDTWC010000171.1:0-5937 GCA_040006875.1 Acidobacteriota bacterium
ATTGACGGTTGGACGGACCCGACAACGCGTCCCCAACATCAGAGAAGGCGACGTCGGGCCCGTCATCCCCTCACTCCCTGGTCGCACCGACAGGCGCGCCGGCTTGACTTGACTCGACCGCGGCGCTACGGTGCGCGCATGCCGACCCACCAGCTCAATCGCCGCGAGTTGCTCGCGACGACCGCCGCCAGTGCCGCCGCTCTGCTGCTCGACCCTGGCGCCGGGCAGGCGCAGGAGGCGGCCGCCGGGCGGACCCTCGTGTTCACGCACACCACCGTGGTGACCGTGGACGGCGTGAGAGACGACGTGGCGCTGGCGGTGCAGGGCGGCCGGATTGTGGCCATCGCCGCCACCGACGAGGTGCTCAAGGCGCATCCCGGCGCCGAGGTCTACGACGGGCGAGGCAAGGCGCTGTTGCCCGGCCTCATCAACTGCCACGCGCATCTGGCGCAAACGCTGTCGCGCGGCTTCAACGAAGACTTCGGCTTCCCCAACAGCTACAAGCTGGCGGTGCAACCCACGAGCCTCGTGTCGCGCGAGGAGGCCACGTTGATGGCCGTGGTCGGCGCGATCGAGGCGATTCGTACCGGCAGCACCACCGTGGTCGAGAACGTCGGCGGGACCGCGAGCACGGCGGCGTCCCTGGCCAAGACCGGACTGCGTTGGGTCTTTGCTGAGTCGGCCACCGACCGCGAGGGCGGCTCGCCGATGTCGCCCGAGATCCTGGCCCTGGGCGAGGCGCCGCGCTTCTCGCCCAAGCTGCGCGACGACGGCCTGCAGCGCATCACCGATCTGCATGCCGCCTGGCACGGCAAGGAGAATGGACGCATCAGCGTGTTCCCCGCCGCCGCGCTGGCCGAGAACTCATCGCCCGAGCTGCTGCGCGCCGTGCGGGCCTTCGCCGAGACGCACGATCTGGGCTACACCATCCATCTGTCGCAGAGCCGGTCGGAGGTGGCCTACATGAAGCGCCACCACGGCGTGAGCCCGGTGGGCTTCCTCGACCGGCACGGGTTCCTGAGCGCGCGGTTGTTTGCCGCGCATTGCCGCTACGTCGACGACGCCGACATCGCGCTCCTGGCCAAGTCGGGCACGATCGTGTCGCATCAGGCGCGAATGGCGGCCAATCGCGGCGTCATCCCGCCGATTCCGGCGTTGCGCGCCGCTGGCGTGCCGATTTGCCTGGGCACCGACAACAACACCACCGACCTCTTCGAGGTGCTGCGCGTGGCGCTCATCACCGAACGGGTGCGGCGCGACGACGACTTCCCGGGCGTGGTGCCACAGCCGGAAGACATGCTGGCCGACGCGACCCTCGGCAGTGCCAGGGCCGTCGGTCAGACGAGCGCCATCGGATCACTGGAGGTCGGCAAGAAGGCCGACCTGCTGGTGCTCGACACGCAGCGCATCCACCTCGTGCCGGCGGTGCGGATCGTATCGGCGTGGATCCACAACGGGCAGCCCAACGACATCGAGTCGGTGATGGTCGATGGCCGCTTCGTGATGCGCGACCGCAAGGTGCTCACCATCGACGAGCCCGCGCTCATCGCCGAAGCCGACAAGATCGGCAAACGGGTGTGGGCGCAGGTGCAGAAGAGCGGCCCGATCGTAGTGCCGCGTCTGCCCAAGACCCGCTGAGACACGGACGCGCCGCCGCGGAGCGCTATTCCGCGGTCGCCGGCTTGGTCCAGCGCGACGGACGGAAGCGGCCAATGAACTGCTTCCACTTCTGGTTCGTCACCGTCTCCTCGAGGGCCGCGAACTTCACGTAGGCGACCGGGATGAGGAGCAGCGTCAGAAGCAGGCACAGCGACTGACCGCCTACGACCACGAGCGCGATGGCGGCCCGCCCGCTGCCGCCGATGCCGATGCCGAGCGCGGTGGGAATCAGGCCGGCGATGATCGCGCAGGTCGTCATCAAAATGGGGCGGAGGCGCGTGCGCGCCGCCTCGCTGATGGCATCGCGCACCGAGAGCCCGCGGGCGCGCAGAATGTTGGCGTAGTCGACCTGCAGGATCGCGTTCTTCTTCACGATCCCGAGCAGCAGCAGCATGCCGAGCGCGCTCCACAGATTGAGCGTGCGCCCAGAAACCCACAGCGTGAACAAGGCGAACGGCACGGCCATGGGCAGCGCCAGCATGATGATGATCGGCTGGATGAAGCTCTCGAACTGCGACGCCAGCACCATGTAGACGAAGATCATCGCCAGGCCGATGGCCATCATCAGGTTGTCGGTCGTCTCGTCCAGGATCTTCGACTGCCCCTGCAGGCGGAAGGTCATCGACGGCGGCATGCCCAGGCCGGCCAGGGTCTTGCGCAGGTCGTTCGAAGCCTCGTCGAGCGCGTGGCCGGGGGCGACGTCGGCGGTCAGCATGACCGTGAACTGACGATTCGAACGCTGCAGCGCGCTCGGCCCGAGGCCGCGTTCGATGCGCGCCAGGTTGTCGATGCGCACCGGTCCGTTGGTCGAGGGCACGGTGAGCCGGCCGATCTCCTCGGCGTCGCGGCGCTGGTTCTCGAGCACGCGAATCTTGACCGGATACTGCTCCTGACCTTCCTTGTAGAACGAGATCTGATCATCGCCCGACACGGCCAGGCGCAGCGTGTTGCCAATCGTCGCCATGCGCACGCCGAGATCGGCGGCCCGCTTGCGATCGACGGCCACGTGAATCTCCGGGTTCGACACGTTGAGCGACACCTTCGGCTCGGTGATGCTGGGCACGTCATGCACGGCCTGCAGCGCCTTGAGCGAGAAGTCGGCGAGGTCGTCGAGGCTCGGACCGAGCAGGTTGGCAGAGAGCGCGAAGCCGCCGGCACCCTCGCCGCTGCCGAGCGCGTTGCGGGCGGTGATGCTCGGTCGGTAGGACGGATGCGCCGCCAGACGGCGGCGCATCTCGGTGATCATGCCGGCCTGAGTGGTGGAGCGCTGATCGAGCGGCAGGGCCTGGCACAGGAAGTGGATGTGGGTCGAGTTGCCGCCCGGGCCGCTCACGCCGATCGACGGCTCGATCTGGGCCACGCCCTCGATGCCCTGCAGCTCGCCGAGCAACTGGAAGGCCACGTCCTTGGTGCCGTCGATCGAGGTGCCTTCGGGCGTGTCGATGTGGATGGTCCACTCGCCCATGTCCTCGTTGGGCACGAACTCGCGGCCGACCATGCGATTGAGTGGAATGGCGGTCAGCACCGTGACCAGCGACACGCCGATGATCAGGCTCGGGTGATCCAGCGCCCAGGCGAGCGAGCGGCTGTACCAGACGTCGATGCGGTGGAAGAAACCCTGTTCCTTGGTGGTGTGGTCAGCCTCGCCGTCGGCGATCTTCAGGAAGCGCGAGCTGAGCATCGGGGTCAGCGTGAAGCTGACCAGCATCGAGACCAGAATCGAGAACGCCATGGTCCAGCCGAACGGGTTGATGAACCGCTTGGCGTAGCCGTTCATGAACGCGATCGGCAGGAAGATCACGACCAGCGACAGGGTCGTCGCCATCACCGCCAGTGACACCTCGCGAGTGCCCTGGATGGCGGCGTCGAAGGGCGTGCAGTGCTTCTCTTCGATGTAGCGGAAGATGTTCTCGAGCACGACGATCGCGTCGTCGATGACGATGCCCACGGCCAGGGTGATGCCGAGCAGCGTCATGTTGTTGAGCGAGAAGCCCATCGCGTTCATGAGCGTGAAGGTGGCGATGATCGAGGCGGGAATGGCCAGCGACGCGATGATCACGGCGCGGATGTTGCGCATGAAGATCATGACCACGATCGCCGCGAACAGGCTGCCGAGCAGCAGGTGCTCTTCAAGCGAGGCCACCGACTGGTAGATGAAGGTCGAGTCGTCGCGGATCACGGTGGTCGTGACCGTGGGCGGCAGGTCCTTCTGAATCATCTTGAGGCGTTCGCGCACCCCTTCGATGACCGACACGGTGTTCTCACCCATGGCGCGGCGGATGTCGATCATCACCGCCGGCGTGTCGCCCAGCCACACGGCGGTGGTGGCCCGCTCCGAGCCGTCTTCGGCGGAGCCGATGTCGGAGATGCGAATCGGCGTGCCGTTCTTGGTGGCGACGACGATGCCATTGAAGTCCTCGGTGGCGTCGATCCGGCCGAGCGTGCGCAGCAGCAACTGGCCCTTGCCCTGCTCCACCGTGCCGCCCGGCACCTCGACATTCTCGGCCGCGATGGCATCGCGCACCTCGGCCAGCGACAGGCCGTACGAATTCAGCTTCTGGATGTCGACGACGATGTGGATCTCGCGCGCCCGGCCGCCGCCGATGGTCACCTGGCCGACGCCGCTCACGGTCTGGATGGCGCGCGCCACCTGCTTGTCGGCCAGCTCGGTGAGCGAGCGCAGGCTCATCGCGTTCGACGACACGATCAGCGACATGACCGGATCGGCGTCAGGGTCGACCTTGGTGATGACCGGCGGGAGCAGCGTGGGCGGCACGTTGCGAATCGCGCCGGCCACTTTCTCGCGCACGTCGTTGGCGGCGTCGTTGATGTCGCGCTCGAGCACGAAGCGCACCGTGATGTTGCCGCGGCCCTCGTTGATGCGGGCCGAGACCTCGTCGATCCCGGCGACGCCGCTGATCGCCTCTTCCATCGGTTCGATGACCGACGACGAGATCTCATCGGGACTGGCGCCGGGCAGCGACAGCGACACGTTGACGGTGGCCGGATCCGCCTTGGGGAAGAGGTCGACGCCGAGCTCACGGAAGGAGAAGACCCCGAGGACCACGAGCGACATGACAAGCATCGTGGCGAACACCGGCCGACGAACGCACAGTTCGGAGAGCATGACCTACTCGTTTCCGTTGCGGGCGATTCTGACCTTTACGCCGTCTTCGAGCTTGTCGACGCCGGAACTGGCCACCGACTCGCCCGACTTTACCCCTTCGAGCACCTCGACGCGCTCGCCAATGCGCTCGCCCACCTTCAGCTCACGCATGGCCAGGTGATCGCCGGTGACGACGAAGACGCGGTTCACGCCGTAGCGGTACTGCAGCACGCTGTAGGGCAGGGTCAGCACCTGATCGACCTTCACGGTGGCGATACGGACGCGCGCGAAGGTGCCGGGCTTGAGCTGGGCGCTGCCGTTGGGCACGAGCGCCTCGAACGGGAAGGCGCGCGTGGCCGTGTTCACGACCGGGCTGATGCGCGAGATCTTGCCGCTGATCGGCCGGTCGGGATAGGCATCGACCAGCAGCTCCACCGGCTGCCCGTCCTGAATCCACGGCGCCATCCTCTCGGGAATCTCGGCCAGCACCTTGAGCGGGTCGATGCGCACCACGCTCATGACCGGCGTCTGCACCTTGACGTACTCGCCCAGGTTCACGAGCCGCTTCTCGACGTAGCCGTCGAAGGGGGCGCGAATGACGGTGTCGCGCAACTGGCGCTCGGCCATCTTCAACGCCGCGCCCGATGCGTCGATGTCGGCGCGCAGGTTCTTGGCGTTCTGCAGCGACACTTCGAAGCTCGCCTGCTTGCTGAGCAGCATCGCCGAGGCATCGTCGAGCGCCTGCGTCGAGATGAGCTGACGCTTGCTCAGTTCCTGGGCGCGATCGAAGGACTGTTTGGCCTGCACGAGTTCGGCCTGCGCCTTCTGCACGTCGGGCGTCTTCTCGAGCGGGGGCGGGTCAAGCGGGTCGGTGGCGCCGAACTTGGCCAGCGCCCGGGCCATGGCCGCGCGCTGCTGGTCGAGGTTGTACTGTGGCTTCTCGCGATCGAGGTCGATCAGCGCCTGGCCGGCGGTGACGCGATCGCCGAGGTCGGCGCCGACACGGCTCACGCGCCCCTCGGCCTCGGCCGAGATGGTCACTTCGTCGACGGCGGCAAGTGTGCCCACGACCTCGATCGTGCGGCGCACGCTTTCGGAGCGCACCGTCTCGACGCTCACCGCCGGGTCGGACGCGGGGTCATGGGCGCCGGCCGCCTTGGATTTCGAGCAGG
>JBDTWC010000172.1:0-5928 GCA_040006875.1 Acidobacteriota bacterium
GCCTGCAGGGTTGCGATCGCTACCGCGAGGAGCGCTGCTTCATCAGCGCCTACGACGCCCAGACCGGCAAACTGGTTTGGCGGTTCAACACCGTCGCCCACAACGGCGAGCCCGGCGGCGACACCTGGAACAACCTGCCCGACATGATGCGTCAGGGCGGCGAGACCTGGATTGCCGGCAGCTACGACCCCGACGTCGATCTCACGTTCTGGGGCATCGCGCAGGCCAAGCCGTGGATGCCGGTGAGCCGGGGCACGCGCGTATTCGACGCCGCGCAGCACACCGCGTCCACGGTGGCCCTCAATCCCGACACCGGCGCGCTGGTCTGGCGCTTCCAGCATCTGCCCGGCGAAACGCTCGATCTCGACGAGGTGTTCGAGAAGGTGTCGGTCGATACCGGCGGTCAGCAGGCGCTCTTCACGATCGGCAAGTCGGGCATCCTGTGGAAACTCGATCGCACGACCGGCGCGCTCATCGACTTCACAGAGACGATCTTCCAGAACGTCTACACCGCGATCGACAGGAAGACCGGGCGGCCCACCTATCGCGGCGACATCCTCGAGCAGAAGCTGGATCAGTGGCTGCTCGCCTGCCCGAGCACCGAGGGCGGCCACAACTGGCAGGCGATGGCCTACAACCCCGGCGCGCAGGCGCTGATCATTCCGCTCAGCCAGTCGTGCATGGAGATCGCGCCGCGCCAGGTCGATCAGGTGGCCGGCCAGGGCGGCACCGCGGCCACGCGCCGCTTCTTCGAGATGCCGGGCAGCAACGGCAACATCGGCAAGCTCGCCGCCTACGACGTGCGCACCCTCAAGGAGCTGTGGAGCGTGGAGCAGCGCGCGCCGTTCCTCACCGCGGCGCTCTCGACCGGCGGTGGTCTCGTGTTCATCGGGGATCTCGATCGCTACTTCCGCGCCTACGACGTGAAGACCGGCAAGATGCTGTGGCAGACACGGCTCGGCACGTCGGTGCAGGGCTTCCCGGTGTCGTTCACGGCCGGCGGCAAGCAGTACCTCGCGGTCACCACCGGCCTCGGCGGCGGCAGCCCACGCCTGGTGCCACGCACGCTCGCACCCGAGATCAACCACCCGGGCACCGGGCACGCCCTCTACGTGTTCGAAGTCACGCGCCAACCGTAGCCACGCCGCCAGTGTGGCGTTCACTGCGCGATGGCAGCACGCGACGGCTGCCAAGCACTGCTAGAATCAAGCCCGACTTGGAGGACCTGTGAGCGCACACGACCCACTGACCGCACCGATGGCCGGCGCGGATTCCCGCATCGTCGGCGGCGTCCAACTCGACATCGTGCGCACCGGCACCGGCCGCGTCAAGCGCGCCATCTATCCCGCGGGCTTTCGCTGGTCCACGCACATGAAGCCGATCACCGGCACCGACACCTGCAAGCACGCGCACGTGGGTTTCCTGGCGCGCGGGCGCATTCACGTGCACTTTCCCGACGGCTGCATGCGCGAGTACGAAGCGCCGGCGGCCCTGGTCATCGAACCGGGCCACGACGCCTGGGTCATGGGCGACGAGCCGGCCGTGCTCATCGAAGTGGACTTCGAAGGCGACACCATCGCCCGGTTCGGCGTGCCGGCCGACCACCGGCACGCGTAACGTGCGCCGCACACTTCGCCTTCGCGCCTTCGCCCTGGCCGTGCTGCTGGCGGCGCTGCCGGCCCGCTTCCAGGCGCAGCGCGCGGCGATCGGCGACGGCATCAAGGAATTCGTGTCGGTAGAGGCGCCGGTCGTGGCGCTCACCAACGCGCGCGTCATCGACGGCACCGGAGCGGCTGCCCGCGACGGCCTCACGCTGGTGCTGCGCGACGGCCTGATCACGGCCATGGGGCCGACCGCCAGCACGCCGCCGCCGGCGGGCGCGCAGGTCATCGACTTGACCGGCAAGACGGTGATGCCGGGTCTGGTGATGGTGCACGAGCACCTCTACTACCCCACCGGTCCGGCCGTGTACGGCCAGCTCGGTCAGAGCTTCGTGCGCCTCTACCTGGCCGGCGGCGTCACCACCATGCGCACCGGCGGGAACCTGAACGGCTTCATGGACATCTCGCTGAAGAAGCGGGTCGAGGCTGGCGAGATCGCCGGGCCCGCCATTGACGCCACCGCGCCCTATGTGAACGGGCCGAGCCAGTTCCTGCAGATGACGCCGATCGACACGGCGGCAGGGGCCGCGCGGCACGTGAACTACTGGGCCGATGCCGGCGCCACCTCGGTCAAGGCCTACATGCAGATCTCGCGGGCCGCGCTCGGCGGGGCCATCCAGGCCGCCCATGCCCGCAAGCTGAAGGTCACCGGCCACCTGTGCTCGGTCACCTACGCCGAGGCCGCCGCGCTCGGCATCGACAACCTCGAACATGGCTTCTTCGCCGCCACCGACTTCGTCACCGACAAGCAGCCCGATGTCTGCCCCGGCCAGGGCCGCGGTCAGCAGTCGGTCGCCGACCTCGATCCCCAGGGCGCGCCCTTCAAGGCGCTCGTGAAGACGCTCGTCGACAAGCGGGTCGCCCTGACCTCCACCCTGACCGTGTTCGAAGCCGGCATGCCGACGCGGCCCGTGCCGCCGGGCATCGAGGTGCTGCTGCCGCTGCTGCGCTCGCAGTTCGAGCAGAATCGGGCGCGCACGGCTGCCAACCCTCAGTCGTCGATGCCGGCGCTCTTCGCCAAGGCGCTGGTGCTCGAACGGGAGTTCGTCCGGGCCGGCGGCATGATGCTGGCCGGCACCGACCCCACGGGCGGGGGCGGTGTCGTTCCCGGGTTCTCGAATCAGCGCCAGCTCGAGCTGCTCGTCGAAGCGGGCTTCACGCCGCTCGAGGCGATCGCCATCGGCACGCGCAACGGCGCCCGATTCCTGGGTCGTGAGGGGCGAATCGGCACCATCGCGCTAGGTAAGCAGGCCGACCTCATCGTGGTTGCCGGCGACCCGTCGCGCGTCATCAGTGACGTGCGCAAGGTGGAGACGGTGTTCCGACAGGGCGTGGGCTTCGACTCACAGAAGCTGATTCAGTCGGTCAGCGGACGCGTTGGTCTCTGGTAAGTGATTTTCTTTCGGTAAGGCAGGACGGTTCGGGTGCTGATTCCATCGATCGATCTCAAGGGCGGGCGCATCGTGCAGCTCGTGCAAGGCGAGAAGCTGGCGCTCGAGTCGACCGACGTCGACGGCTGGATCGAGCGCTTCTCGGGCTTCCCGGCGGTGCAGCTCATCGACCTCGACGCGGCCATGGCCGTCGGCAACAACGACGCGCTGGTGCGCTACATCGCCGCTAAGTTGCCGTGCCGCGTGGGTGGGGGCGTGCGCTCGGCGGCCCGGGCTGCCGAGCTGATCGCAGCGGGGGCGACGCACGTGATCGTGGGCTCGTCGCTGTTTCGCGGTGCCCGCGCTTCCGACCCACAACATCAGCCGGTCAACATTCCCTTCGCGCAGGAACTGATGCGCGCCATCGGCAACGAGCGCATCGTCGGCGCCGTCGACAGCAAGGCCGGCGCGGTCGTGATCCACGGCTGGAGGACATCGCTGCCGATTACCGCGGTGGAAGCCGTGAAGGCGCTCGAGCCATACTGCAGCGAGTTCCTCTACACCCACGTCGATCGCGAGGGCCTGATGCAGGGCACCGACATCGCAGCGATTCTGGCGGTGGCGCGGGCCACCTCGCGGCAAGTGATCGCGGCCGGCGGCATCACCACGCGCGAAGAAATCGACGAGCTGGAGGCGCACGGCGTGCACGCCGTGGTCGGCATGGCGATCTACACCGGCCTGCTGTCGCTGACCTAGCTGATGAACGCCACGGCCCGCACGGCCCTGGCCACCACGAAGATGCGGTCGTTGTTGCTCTTCGGATCGGCCGGGGTCATGAAGAAGCCGGGCCGATTGGCGTCGTAGGCGGTGGTGGCACCGACCAGGGTCTCGCCGTCCTTGAATACGACCTGCAGCTTGCGCCCGGGCACGAGCCGGTCGAACGCCTTCTTCTCGACGTAATGTTTGTCGCCGGCGTGGTCCTTCACGAAGAACACGGCTTTGAGCGCCGGAATGCCCACGCGCAGCGGTGGCGTCCCGGGCTCGGGCGGGATGACGTGAAAGTAGTCGCGGGTGACCGAGAAGTCTTGCGTCGTGCCCTTCACGACGCGACCGTCGGTGAATCGCGCCACGATTCGGTTGTGAATGTTCATGACCGCGCCTCAGCACCAGGGAGGGGGCTTGGCCGCAGCTTAGCGTACAAGCCCCCGGTGGACCCGCGGCCAGCTCCGGGTCCTCTATGATCGGCTCCACGCCCATGGCCGACGCCACCCGGATCGTCACCACCTACACCGCCGCGGCCGACACCTTCGACCGTTTGCCGTTCTGGCACCACTACGGCCGCCGCACCGTGGACCTGCTGGATTTGCGCCCAGGGCAGCGGGTGCTCGATCTGTGTTGCGGCACCGGCGGCTCGGCCATTCCCGCTGCGGAGAAGGTCGGATCGTCGGGTCAGGTCGTGGGCGTGGACCTGACGCCGGCGCTGGTCGAGCAGGCCAGGGCGGCCGCAGCCACGCGTGGCTTCACGCAGGCCACGTTCATCGCCGGTGATGTGGCCGCGCTCGACTATCCAGCGGCGTCGTTCGACGCCGTCATCTCGGTGTTCGGTCTCTTCTTCCTCGACGACATGCCCAGCACGCTGGCACGGGCGTGGTCGTGGCTTTCGCCAGGCGGCGCGCTGGGCATCACGGTGTGGGCCTCGGTGAACATCTCACCGGGCGAGGACTACTTCTGGGAAGCCGTGCATCGCGACCACCCGGTGGCCTCGCACATCAGTCCGTCCCAGCGCCTCGCGCCACCGGGCGCGCTGGCGGAGCTGTTTGTCAGCGCCGGCCTCGATCGTCCGCGCGTCGTCACCGAGCCGTGGCGTATGCCGCTGGCCACACCTGACGACTTCTGGCCGGTCGTGATGGGCACCAGCAATCGCGGTGTCTTCGCGGCGCTCTCGCCCGGGGCGCAAGCGGCCGTGAAGCACGAGGTGATCGAACGCCTGCGACGTGAGCGCGTGGACGGCCTCGACATGGCCGCCCACATCGCCATGGCCCGCAAGCCGGGTTAGTCGGCGCATGCGAGGCACGGGGCTCCTAGCCTCAGTCGAAGTGCTTCAGGTCGGGCCAGCTCACGCCCCCACCCGTCTACGGCAGCGCGAACGCCACGATGCTGCTGCCCGACGGCGCGCCGTTCTTGCCGCCGCCGCATGCGATCACCACGTACTGCTTGCCGTCGATCATGTAGATCGACGGCGTGGCGTTGCCCGCCGCCGGCAGCGTCGTCTCCCACAGCAAAGCGCCGGTGCCGGCGTCGAAGGCGCGGAACTTCTTGTCGAAGTTGGTGGCGCCGATGAAGAGAAGCCCGCTGGCCGTGACCACCGGGCCACCGTAGTTGTCGCTGCCGGTGCTCGTCAGGCCCTGGGCGACCAGCTCCGGCACCTCGCCGAGCGGGATCTTCCAGCGGAGCTCGCCGCTGCCGAGATCGATGGCGTTGAGCGTGCCCCACGGCGGCGTGATCGCGGGCAGGCCGTCGGAGGCCAGGAAGATCGACTCGCCGTCGCTGCGATACTTCAGCCACGCCGGGTCGTTCTTCAGCGCCGGATCGGCGCCCTTGTCCTTGCCGGTCATGAGGAAGTCGGCCACGTCGCCGATGTTGCGCGCACCCATGTCGGGGAACGCCGGCATGCGGCCGGTGCCGAGGCGCACGATGGTCATGATCTCGTCGCGCGATAGCCTCTTGCCGATGCCGACCAGCGACGGCGCGGCCGGCGTGCCGGTGCGGTCTTCCTTGTGGCAGGTGGCACACTTCGAGTTGTAGAGCGAGGTGTCGTTGTTGGGAATCAGCTTCACCACCCACGGCATCTCGTTGGCGTTCACGAACAGCAGGTTGCTGGCCGGATCGAAGGCCAC
>JBDTWC010000173.1:0-5906 GCA_040006875.1 Acidobacteriota bacterium
CGAGGATCCGTGGTGTCCAGTTGGGATGGTCGATGCCGAGCGACTGCGCGGCGCTCGTGAGGCCGTGCCACAGGTGCGAGAAGATGATGGTCATCGCCACCAGGTAGAAGAGCATGTAGAGCGGGTTGCCGAAGACTTCGACCTGCAGACGGTAGATGTCGCGGATCCCCTCAGGCGTGGTGTAGACGGTGCCGAACTTGAAGGTCATCAAGTGCGTGACCACGAACAGCAGCGTGATCGTGCCGGTCACGATCATGGTGGCCGAGGCCAGGCTCTTGCGGCTGGCCGGGTTCTTGGTCTTAGCCCACTTCTTCATCGCATAGCGCTCGGGCCGGGCCCGGCGATTCGCAGCATAGCCCGCCACCGTCTTCACGATGTGCAGCAGGAAGACGACGATCAACCCGAGTTCCGCCACGTAGATCAGCGGGTTGCTGGTCAGGGTGTGGCCGTAGTGGTTGAACGCGTCGGGACCGACGAAGAAGAGAAGGTTGCCCGCGAGATGCCCGATCAGGAAGATGGCCAGTGCCAATCCCGTGAGTGCGATGAGGATCTTCGATCCAACCGATGACGACGACGCCTGAAGGAGTTTCATGACAGGGGCTCAACCGCCGATTGTACGCCAAGCGAGGCGAACGCCCCAATTGCATGACGAGATCCGATGGCTCGACGCCGCTTCCGGTATCTCTTCAACGGGCCTTCGGGAGCCGTTCAGCGGGTCAGCGACGGTCCGGCGGCGCCGCCGTAGTTGATGAACACGGTCTTGATCTCGGTGAAGAAGTTCAAGCCGTCTTCCGCCATCTCGCGCTCGCCGACGCCGGTGGACTTGGTGCCGCCAAACGGCAGCTGCGCCTCGCCGCCCACGGTGGGCTCGTTCACGTGCACCATGCCTACCTCCACGTCGTCCACAAAGCGCATCACCGCGTTGATGTCGCTCGTGAAGATCGAAGTCGTGAGCCCGTAGTCGACGCCGTTGGCCTTCGCCAGCGCCTCTTCGAGGCTCGTGGCGGTGGCGATCGACAGGACCGGCCCGAAGATCTCTTCCTGGAAGATGCGCATGCCGGGCTGCACGTCGTCGAAGATCGTGGGCGCGATGAAGAAGCCCTGCGCGAGGTGGTCGGGCCGCACGCCGCCGGTGAGCAGCGTGGCCCCTTCCCGCTTGCCGGTTTCGATGTAGCCCATCACGGTGGCCCACTGCCGGTCGGCGATCGAGGGCCCCATCTCCATCGTCTCGTCGAGGCCCGGCCCGACCTTGATCTTCTGGGCCGAGGCGACCAGCCGATCGACCAGGGCGCGCTTGATGTCGGGATGCGCGATGACGCGCGAGGTGGCGGTGCAGCGCTGGCCGGTCGAGCCGAAGGCGCCGCCGTGAATGGCCGCGGCCGCCCGGTCGAGGTCGGCGTCGGGCATCACGATCACGGCGTTCTTGCCGCCCATCTCGCACGTCACCTTCGCGCCGCGCCGGGCCGCCTTCACGTAGAGGTCGCCGCCCACCCGATTGGAACCCGTGAACGAGATGGCCCGCAGCTGCGGCGCCTGCACCATCGCCTCGCCCACGTCGGGACCGTTGCCGACCACCATGTTGAAGACGCCCGGCGGCAGGCCGGCTTCCTCGTAGATCTCGGTGAGCAGGGCGGCCGTGGCCGGCACCAGCTCCGACGGTTTGAACACCACGCAGTTACCGGCCACCAGCGCCGGCGCCGACTTCCACACCGGGATCGCCCAGGGAAAGTTCCACGGGGCGATGAGGCCGACCAGGCCGAGCGGCTGGCGCAGGGTGTAGGCGAAGCAGTCGCGCGCTTCCGACGGCATGGTCTTGCCGTGCATGCGGAAGCCCTCGCCGGCGTAGTACTCGAGTAGCGAGATGCCCTTGGTCACCTCGCCCTTGGCCTCCTTGAGGATCTTCCCCTCTTCGCGAGTCAGGGTGCGGGCAATCTCGTCGGCCCGGCGGCGCGAGATCTCGGCGGCGCGCCACAACACGCGGCCCCGCTCCGGACCGGGCGTCTTCTTCCACGACCGCCACGCCGCGGTGGCGGCCTCGATCGCCTTGTGCACATCGGCGGCCGTGGCCAGCGGGAACTCGCTGATCACGTCGGCGGTATCAGCCGGATTGATGTTGCGGGCGATCTCACCCGAGTCGGGGTGGTACCAGGTGCCGTTGACGTAGGAGCCGGTGTGCATGAGTAGGTCCGGAGATCGCGTTTACGAAGCGGTGGCGCGCCGGGCGCGAATGCGCACCAAGTACTGATTCTCGGCGTTCAGGTTGATGAAGGCGACAAAGACGCGGCCCTCATAGCGGCCGATGGTGCCCGACTGCGACACCTCCGACACTTCCCAGCCTGCCGGCAGCAGCACCGTGTTGCGCAGTCCCTTGACGGTGCGCGCGAACACCAGGTCGCCCTGGTCGACCGTGTAGCCGGGATCGACGAGGGTGCCGGTGACGCGCAGGTGCGCGCTCTGCTGGTCATTGGTGATCGGCACGTCGAGGGCCACGGTGGTGGCGGCGCCGGCCTTCACCGGCATGAGCCGCTTGGCGGTATCGAGGTCGGTCACCTGCAGATCCTGCAGGGCGAGGTAGCGCAGGGAATCGAGCGCGGCCTTGGCGCCCTTCCGATAGTCGCTGTAGCTCTGGTCTACCGTGATGCGATGGCTGTCGGGCGCAGCGAGGTCGTAGATCGTCTTCACGTCGTCGAAGAACACGTCGCTGACGCCGGCCGACGGCGCAAACGCCGCGGTCGTGCGGCGAGCATGGATGGTGACCGGATTGCTCTGGCCGCTCGGGTTGGCAAACGCCAGCTTCAAGCGTCCGTCGCTTGTCGTGGCGAGCTGCGCGGCCACGTTCGACGACAGGAAGGCGAAGCCCTTGGGCAGCAGCACGCCCAGGCGGTAGCCGGCGAGGCTGCGCACCCACACGATGTCGTCGCCGTGCATCTGGTAGGTGCGCGGGTCCTTGTAGGTCTTGTAGATGAGCACGCGGCCGATGCCGCCGGCCGGCACGGGAATCGGCAGCTTGGCGTGCACGGCGTGCGTCTCGGGATCCTTGGGATCCTGTTCGTAGGTGAACGGCATCGCGAGCCCGCTACGCGGGTCGTAGACCTCCACGCCCGAGCCTTCGCTGCCGCCGCGCGTGGCATTCACGAGCTCGGTGGCGCCGGTGCGCGTCTCTTCGGGGAGGAGGCGGATGCGGAACGACTCGCTGCCCGGCTTGAGAATTGCGTACTCGGTGTAGGCGTCCTGGGTGAACAAGCGGGTCAGCGGCGCGGTGGGCCGCAGCGACCCGTCGGGATTGGCGCCGCCGGGAAAGGGGTTGTCAGCGCCGCCGCGCTGCTGCGCAACCAGGGCCACGACGGCGCCGGCCCCTACAAAGATGGTCACGGCCAGCCGGATTCCCGATGAATATCGCATGGCCGCAGTGTACTCCGACCGCCCAGGCGGGCTGGGTCGTCGCTCCGCGGGAGCGTGGCTCAGTCGGACTCGGGCCCGTCGCATGGGCCGCGCCGTGCCGCAGCGTCGGCTGCTGGCCGCATCGGTGTCACGGTCCGGTTGGCGCGCTCGTTCACTTCGAGACGGAACACATCGGGCCGCGCGTAGTGGCCCACGACGTCGAAGTCGAACTTGCCGCGGATGACGTCGTTCAGGTCGAGGTCGGCGGTCAGAATGGCCTCGCCGGTGTAGTCGGGTCCGGCCACGATCTCGCCCATCGGGTTCACGATGCAACTGCCGCCGCGCGACATCACCGTGGCGGCCTGGTCGCCGAACTCGGTGACGAAGTCCGCGGGATAGTCGCTGCGCCGCGCGAACTGGTTGCACGACAGCACGAAGCAGCGACCCTCGAGTGCGATGTGGCGCACCGTGGCCAGCCACCCGTCGCGCGGATCGGCGGTGGGAGCGCAGTAGAGCTCCACGCCCTTGCCGTAGAGCGCCATCCGCAGGAGCGGCATGTAGTTCTCCCAGCAGATGGCGCCGCCGAGCTTGCCGATGGGCGTATCGAACACGGGCAACGTGGAGCCATCGCCGCAGCCCCACACCAGGCGCTCGGCCGCCGTGGGCATCAGCTTTCTGTGGATGCCGAGGAGCGCGCCGTCGGACGCGAAGTAGAGCACGGTGCAATACAACGTGCCGCCGTCGCGCTCGATCACGCCGACCACGACATAAGCCGCGGCGGCCTTCGCGGCGGCGCCGATGCGATCCACGTCAGGCCCGGGCACGTCGATCGCGCTCTCCCAGTAGCGGCGATACCAGTCGCGGCCCGCGGCCGTACGCGCGCCGATCACGGCGCCGAACGACGAGCCGCGCGGATACGCCGACACGAATGCCTCGGGCAGCACGATGAGCTGGGCGCCGCGGCCAGCGGCCTCGGCAACCAGCCGTTCCAGCTTGTCGAGCGTGGCCGCCTTGTCGAAGGCCACCGGGGCCGCCTGCACGACGGCGGCGCGGACGAGGCGCGTGGCGGTCATGGTCAGACGGCCAGCGGAGGTCCGAGCAGCTCCATGCCGTGGGCGCGCCACAGCGCCGGATCCTGCGGCGGCATCGAGTTGAGCTTGGCGACCTCGCGGAAGAACGCCTCCATCTGGCCGGCGGGCGCAAACGACACGAGCATGCGGCCCACGGCTGGCCCGACGTAGGCCCACACGTGTGGCACCTGGCGCGGCGCCAGCAGCGAGTCGCCGGCCTTCAGCGTGAACTTGTCCGCGCCGATCTCGAACGCGTACTCGCCGGCCACGACGTAGAACAGCTCTTCCTGCGCCACATGCAGATGGCGCGCCGGACCGCCCTTGGCGCGATTGGTGTTCTCGATCACGAACAGGCCGCCGCCAGCGTCGGTCGTCGCGACCTTGATGTCGATGGTGCTGATGCCCAGGCCCTTGGGCACGCCCGAACGGTCTTGACCGGCCAGTACGTTCACGCCCCTGGGCGACGTCTGGACCGTGCCTTGCGCCGCTGCCGCCAGCGGAATGCCGGCCAGCGCCAGGCCGAGAAACGCGCGTCGCTCCAGGTCGTCCATCGTCACTGTTTCTCCTGCTTCAGAAGCGACATCGCGGCGGTGAGCTCGCCGGACATGCGGTCGAGCGCCCGTTCGATCCGCTGCAGTTCGTGCCTCACGCGCGCGCGGTCCTTGACGCGCAGCGCTTCGGCCAAGCCTGGGAACGGCTGTCCGTCGTAGCGCGAGTAGATATTCCAGCCGTAGAAGACGTGACGATACCACTTCGTGTCGGGCGCACCGTCGTCGTCGGTGAGGCGCTGCTCCATGCGCGCCAGCCGGTCGTTGAACGCCGCCAGGGGCGACGCATTCCCCAAGCCCGACGCAAGCCGCGCGTCGCTGGCCGCCTCGAGCGCGGCGGCGGCCGCGCGCGCGGCCTCGATCTGCGCGCGCAGTGCCGTCACGTCGATGGTCAGACCCGCGTCCTTGGCCCACTGCTGAGCGGCGTCCACGGCGTCGTTCAGCTTCTCGCCGTAGTGGGCGAAGCGGAACGGCAGCACGTCGGCTTGACTCATGCGCAAGGCCAGGGTGCCGAGCACCTGCGACATCAGCACGCCTTGCTGAAAGCCAGGGTCGGCGATGCGCTCGGCGTAGGCACGAGAGTCGTAGTTGCTGTGATAGGTGCCGTAACCGTAGCCGTTCTCGCCGATGAACTCGATGGCCATGGTGGGCACGCCGAGAAAATCCTGGAACGGCACGAAGTCGGCGCCGCTGCCGAGCGGCTTGAGGTCCGGCACGAACGAACCCGACGGCCGCCGCGCCGGAGGCAGCCGGTCCCGTTCCGACTTCTCCCACGTGTCGTAGACGCTGACAGCGCCGTCGGGCACATCCTTGGTCACGTCGGCGACAAAGGCACTGAGCGAAGGCACCCCACCCGGATCGAAGCGGCCCTTCATGTACATGTCGATGTTGACGTACATGATGAGCT
>JBDTWC010000174.1:0-5900 GCA_040006875.1 Acidobacteriota bacterium
GTGGGCGTGCTGGCGCCCGATGACGACCTGGTCGCGCTCGCCCCGCTCGTCGCCGCCGCCGCGGCGCGCGGGCGCGTGGTGGTGGCGCATCTGGGCCCGCGCCACGATCCTGCGATGGCGGCGCGCTCGCTCTTTGCCGCCTTGCGCGATCTCGACCGCGAGCACGTGGATGTGATCTTCGCGTCCGGGCCGCTCCGAGCTGGACTCGGCGCCGCCGTGTGGGATCGACTGCGGCGGGCCGCCGAAGGGCGCATCATTCCCGTCTAGCCGACCCGTCACCGCGACGGCGCTCAGATCGGCATGGTCAGCATGGCCCGGCAGCCGATGCCGTCAGGGCCAGGGTCGAGACTCAAGCTGCCTTCATGCGCTTCGGCAATCTGCCGGCACAGCACCAGGCCGATCCCGGATCCCCCGGGCTTGGTGGTGAAGAACGGCACGAACAGGTTGGCGGTCTTGGGCGGACCCGGGCCGTCGTCGTCGACCCAGAGATCCAGGCCGCGCACCGAACGGTTCCAGCCCACGACCACGCCCTGCCCGCCGTGCTCGATGGTGGCCTCGACGGCGTTGCGCACCAGGTTGATGAGCAGTTGCTCGAGCTGATCGCCATCGGCCGTCACCGTCACGTCGGGGCCGGGCCGCACGGCAATCGGGATCCTCGTCTCCAGACCCGCGACCCGCTGCACGAGCGGCTTCAACACCACGGCGCTCTTACGCGGCGGCGGCAGCTTGGCTAGATGCGCGTAGGCAGCGGTGAAGCGGCCGAGCGCATCGGCCCGTGAGCCGATGACCTGCAATCCACGCCGCAAGTCGTCCTTCAGGTCGCCAGGTGCGGGTTCGCGCTGCAGCAGCGCGTCGAGCGATCCGGCCAGCGACTTGATCGGGCCGAGCGAGTTGCCGAGTTCATGGCCGATCACACGAATCAGGCGCTGCCACGCTTGCCGCTCCTCTTCACGGAGCGGCCGGCTCACGTCGGAGACGACCAGCAGGTCGTGACGCTGGCCGCCGAGGCGGAAGGTCGTGCGCCGGATTTCCCAGCGTCCGGTGCCGCCGGGCAGATCGAGATCGACGACCCGTGGCGCGGCGCCGAACCAGTCGTCGATCTCGAGCGTGATGGCGCTATGGCCCAGGAGCCGTTCGGCCGAGCGGCCGAGGAGGCGCTCGCCGGTCAGGTTCACGAGCCGCAGGCGCCGCTCCGGATCGAACGCGAACACGGCTACGTCGATCTGCTCCATCACCGTGCGCAGGAGCGCCGTGGCCTCGACCGCTCCGAGGCGCTGCTCGTGCAGCGTTTCGGCCAGCGCGTTGACCTCGGTCATCACGTCGCCGAGCGGGTCGCCGGCCGACGCGCTGCGGCCGCGGATCGAGAAGTCGTCTTCGCGCAGGGCCGCCACCAGATTGGCGAGCGTCTGCAGCGGGGCCACGATGTGGGTGCGCAGCGCCGTGATCGCGCCCAGCGTGGTCAGGAGCAGCACGGTCGCCGCGGTCCAGCGCACCTTGGGCGAGTAGTCGCCGAGCCACAACAGCAGCACGGCCACGGCCAGCGGCGGTCCGGCCGCACCGAGGGCCAGCGCTACCGCTTGTCGATCGAAGCGCAGGCGGATCATCAGCTGGACATCTTGTAATCGCGGCTCTCATGATCGGGCGAGCGATCGATCGGCCGGTCGCGAGCTCAGAGCTTATATCGTTCGAGGCGTCGATACAGCGCGCTTCGCGACAGCCCCAGGGCCCGGGCTGCCTGGCTCACATTGCCGTGCCGGGACATGGCCTTCTGGATAAGAAAGGCCTCGACCTCCTCCAGGCTCATGTCCTCGAGCCGGCCGCTCGACACGCCCTCGATGCGCAGGCCGAGGTCGGACGCGCGGATGATCGAGCCCTGCGCCATCAGCACCGCCCGCTCGATGGCGTGATCGATCTCGCGCACGTTACCCGGCCAGCGGTGCTCGCTGAGCAGCTGCAGCGCCGCTGGATCGAAGCCGGTGATCGGCTTGCGATAGCGCTGCGTGTGCTGGTGCAGGAAGTGGCGGGCGAGGAGCGGGATGTCCTCGCGCCGATCGCGCAGCGGCGGCAGGTGGATGTCGATGGTGTTGAGGCGGAACAGCAGGTCCTGCCGGAAACGGCCCGCGGCCACCTCGGCACCCAGGTCGGCGTTGGTGGCCGAGACGATGCGCACGTCGACCTTGCGGGTTTTCGACGAGCCGACGCGCTCGAACTCACCCGATTCGATCACGCGCAGGAGCTTGGCCTGCTGACTCGACGGCACGTTGGCGATCTCGTCGAGGAAGAGGGTGCTGCCGTCGGCCAGCTCGAAACGGCCGACCCGATCGGCCTTGGCGTCAGTGAAGGCGCCGCGCACGTGCCCGAAGAGCTCGCTTTCGAACACGCCTTCGGCCATGCCGCCAGCGTTGACCGTGACCATCGGCCGCGTGGCCCGCGCCGAGACCGCGTGCAGGGCCTGCGCCACCAGGCTCTTACCAGTGCCGTTCTCGCCGCTGATGAGCACGTTGGCATCCGACGGGCCCACGCGCGCGATCACGTCGAGCACGGGCCGCATGGCCGGCGATTCCGCCAGGAGCGGCGAGCGCCCGTCGGCCACGAGCGCCTGATTGGCCAGCTCGAGACGGCGGCCCAGGCGGATCGCCCGGCCGAGCGCGGTCTGCGTGCGCATGATGGCGAGCAGGCGCTCGTTGTCCCACGGCTTCTGCACGAAGTCGCGGGCGCCGCGGCGCATGGCCTCGACCGCCACGTCGACCGAGCCCCACGCCGTCATCACGACCACCGGCAGCGACTCGTCGGCCAGGCGAATGCGGCTGAGCAGCTCCAGGCCCTCATCGCCCGAGGTCGTGTCGCGCGAGTAGTTGAGGTCGATGAGGATGACGTCGTAGTCCTTCAGCTCGAGTGCGCGCGACACTTGCGCCGGCGACGACGCCGTGTCGATGACGTAGCCTTCGGGCTTGAGCAGGAGGCGCAGGGCCTCGAGTACGTCGGCCTGATCGTCGCCGATGAGGACGCGCGAGGGCAGTTCAGGCAGCATCGACCACCCAGCCGTCTTTGAGCTGGATCACGCGCTTGCCGAAGGCCGCGTTCGCTTCCGAGTGCGTCACCTGGATCACGGTCGTGCCCTGGGCGTTGAGCTTGGCGAAGAGCTCCATGATCTCGCGGCCCTGATCGGAGTGCAGGTTGCCGGTCGGTTCGTCGGCCAGGATGATCGACGGATTGGCCACGACCGCGCGGGCGATGGCCACGAGCTGCTGCTGGCCACCCGACAGCTGGTTCGGGTAGAGGTCCTTCTTGCCGACGATGTTGAAGCGGTCGAGGATGTCGCCGACCATGGCTTGGCGTTCGCCGCGCTTCACGTCGCGATAGGAGAGGGGCAGGTCGATGTTCTCGTAGACGGTGAGGTTGTCGAGCAGGTGATAGCTCTGGAACACGAAGCCGACGTGCTGCTTCTGCAGCTTCAGGCGGTCCTTCTGGCCGAGCGCGTGCACCGGCTGGTCATGCAGCCAGTACTCGCCGTTCCAGGCCGAGTCGTGCATGCCGAGGATGTGAAGGAGCGTGCTCTTGCCGGCGCCGGAGGGCCCCATGATCGACACGAAGTCGCCCTGCGCGATCTCGGCCGACACCCGCCGCAGCACGAAGGTCTGCGAGACGCCGTGGCGGTACGACTTCTCGATGTTGGTCAGGCGAATCATGGGCGGGTCTCGGGAATGGGTTCACGACGAGCTCGTGACTAGCATGCCATGGCCGCCACGCGTCGGGTCGGCGACACGGCTCCCACCCGCGCCCGGGGAGGGGAGCGGCGCGCCCGGCGAAACGGCGACGCCGGAAACGCGCGCCCGCTTACGCCAGCGCGGCCACGTTGTCTTCCACGACGCGGCCGTCGAAGAGGTGTACTTCGCGGTCGGCGTGGGCGGCGTAGCGCGGGTCGTGCGTGACCATGCAGATAGTGGCGCCGCCGCGATGCAGTTCGCGCAGCAGATCCATGACCGCCTCGCCGTTCTTCGAGTCGAGGTTGCCGGTCGGCTCGTCGGCCAGCAGGATCGACGGTTGTCCGCCGACCGCCCGGGCCACGGCGACCCGCTGCTGCTGACCGCCGGAGAGTTGCGAGGGCAGGTGCTTGGCGCGGTGCGCCATGCCGACGCGGTCCAGGGCGGCGTTGGCCCGTTCGCGCCGTTCGGCCGCTTTCATGCCGCGGTAGATGAGCGGCAGTTCGACGTTCTCGAACACGGTCAGATCGCCGATCAGGTTGAAGCTCTGGAAGATGAAGCCGATCTCGCGATTCCGTACCCGGGCCCGCTGGGCCATGGGCAGTTCCGCGACTTCCTGGCCGTTGAGCACGTATTTGCCGTCGCTCGGCGAGTCGAGCAGGCCGAGAATCGCGAGCAGCGTGGACTTGCCGCAGCCGGACGGACCGGAGATGGCCACGTACTCGCCCTGCTTGATCTCCATGTGGATGCCGGAGAGCGCGTGGGTTTCGACCTCGTCGGTCAAGAACACCTTCTTGATACCGTCGAGCCGAATGAGGGACGGGGCGGACTCGGACATCGTGGCTCCTCCTGAACTATCGCAAACGCACTCGATCGAACGCGTCCCACGCGGACATGTCCGACAACACCAACTGGTCGCCTTCCTTCGCGCCGTTCTTGATCTCGATGGTGTTCACCGAGCTCTTGCCCAGCTGCACCTGCACGCGTCCGGCTTCGCCCGACTGACCGCCGACCAGGAACAGCCCGACGGCGCTGTTCTCCTGCCCGAAGGCGGGCCGGCCAACGTACAAGACGTTGTCGAGACGCTCGAGTTCCACGGTGCCATCGACCGACAGGTCGGGACGGGCGCCGCGCGGCAGTTCGCCTTCGAGCGTGATGTCGACGGTGACGGTGCCGTTCTGCGCCGCCGGGTCGATGCGCGCCACCTTGCCGCTGATGATGCCGTTGCGCGTGTCGACCTGCGCGAGCTGCCCGATGGTGAGGTCGCGAGCCTGCGTTTCCGCGATGCGCAGTTCCGCTTTCAGCCGGCTCGGGTCGGCGACGCGGGCCACGTTGGTGCCTGGAGCGACCTGCTGACCGACCTCGACCGGCACCTGTTCGAGCACCCCGGTCATGCCGGCGCGCACGCGCAACTGGTCGACCTGCTGATGACGCAGGTTGAACAAGGTGCTGAGCTGCTTGACGCGGGCTTGCTGGGCCAGCAACTGTGCCCGCACGCTCTCCTCCGACACCGCCACGCGCTCCTTCTCGAGTTGCGAGCGGGTGCGCAGCGACTCCGAGCGGACCGTCGACTGTTTCAGAATCAGGCTCGACACCAGACCGTCCTTGGCGAGGTCTTCGTTGACCTCGCGTTCGAGGCGCGCCTGCTCATAGTCGGATTCGACCGTGGCCGCGATCGATTTCTGATTGAGGCGCTCGGTGTCGAGCCGGGCCCGCAGGCTGGCCAGGTCGGCCTCGGCGGCGCGCAACTGGCTCTCGGCTTCGAGGAGCTGCTGCTGGAGCTGCGGGTCGGCCAGTTCGAGGATGACCGTGTCGGGCGTCACTTGTGCGCCCGGGCGCAGGATGATGCGTTCGACGCGACCCTGTGTGGCCGACGCCAGCCAGCGGCGGGCTTCGTCGACCGGGACGAGCGTGCCGAGGCCGCGCACCTGGCGCAGCATCGAGCCGCGCTTCACCGTGTCGACCCACACGGTGGCGCGTTCCACGGTCGGCGCCGCCGGTTTGAGCCGCGACAAGGCCACCGACACGCCGGCCACGGCGAGCACGGCGGCCGCGCCGATCCAAATACGGCGAATCTTCTTCTGGCGCGCTACTGATGCGGGACGCTGGATGTCCATGAACTCGAATCGCTCCTTAGACGGTCACACCGGGTAAAAGGATGGGGCCCTGCGAACCGGCCATGCCGTCACTATAGTC
>JBDTWC010000175.1:0-5868 GCA_040006875.1 Acidobacteriota bacterium
CGCGCTCGTCGGTGTAGACGACGAAGAGCTCGCTGCCCGGGCGGTACTCCCAGCGCAGACGCACGTTGCTGCTCAGGGTCTTGTTGGCCGAGTCGTACTGCACCAGCGTGCTCAGGAAGCGGAGCGGTGAGAACGCGTAGTCAAAGCGCGCGCGGACCAGCGTGTTGAGGAAGTTGCCGGCCGTGAGGTCGACGTTGTTGACCGTCACCGACGGCTCGACCGAGAACTGCTTGAGCAGCGCCACCCGCGCGCCACTCAGCGTGATGCCGTGGATGGTGCCGTCGTAGAACTGGCCAAACTGGTAGGCGATCGTGCCCGAGGCGCGCCGCTGCTGCCCGAAGGCGTAGCTGGCGGTCGCATTCTTGAACGGATAGCGACCGGGCTGGATGTTGACACCCGGTGACACCGGGAACGGCCGCTGCAGCAGCTCGAAGTTGTCGTTGTAGTCGAAGGTGAACGTGTCGCTCGACTGGAACTCGGTCAGGAAGCGTCCAGTCCACTTGCTCGACTCGATGTTGCCGGCGCGGTTCTCCACGTACTCGGCCGCCGGCTCGAACAGCAGACGCCGGACCCGCCGTCCTCGCCGCATGCGGGGGCTGAAGCGCACCGAGCCGAAGGTCCGCGCGAGGCCGCGCCGTTGTACGAAGCCGATCTCAGGGAAGTAGTTGGCGCCGACGTCGAGGTAGTCGACGCGTGCGCCGTAGCGGTCGCCCGCGTAGTCGATCTTGGCCTGGTAGCTGCCTTCGTCGCCGTGCAGGTTCTCCGACTCGCTGCGGGCGTAGTAGGCGTTGGCGGTGACGTTCTGGAAGAACGAGAAGTTGGCGTCGACGCCGTAGGCCATGTTGGCGTCAGACACGGTGGGCGAGTTGGAGCGGTTGGTGAAGATCGCGCCCACGGTGCTGCGGCGCAGGATGTCGCGGCGCAGCCGGATGGCCGTGAAGTTGGTGCGTGGCGCACACGAGGCGTAGGGGGCGGCGCACGCGTCGCGATCGATGTCGCGATTGGTCTCGTAGCCGGTTTCCATGTTCATCACGGCCACGGCGGTCTTGCCCACGGTGCCGGTCACCCTGGCGCCGCCGATGATCGGCACCTCGCGGCCGTTGTTCAAGCCGACCCGGCGCGTGAAGAAGAGCTGCGGCGCGCTGTTGGCGATGGCGACCGTGCCGGTGAAGCCGTTCTGGGCCGCCGAGCGCCCGAACTCGAAGGTGCCGCGCCCCTCCAGGAAGAACTCCCGCTTCTCGGGAAAGACCACGGGGAAGCGGGTCAGGTTGACCTGCTGTTCGTCCACTTCGACCTGCGCGAAGTCGGTGTTCACGGTCAGGTCGGCGGTCAGGTTGGCGTTGATGCCGTACTTGAGGTCGAGGCCGACGTTGGGGTCCCAGTGGTTCGAGAGGGGCGGCGTGCGCACCCGATCGCTCTCGAGCCGTGAGATGACATACGGCTTCAGCTCGACGTTCTTCGCTGCCGGCGGCAGGTCGAGGCCGACGAGCGTGGCCGCCACCGAGGCGCGGAAGATGCTGGTCACGCCGCCGCTCGAGGCCGGCACGAAGGTCAGGTGCGTCCACTCGTTCTTGCGGCGGATGGAACGGCGGATCTGGATGCCCCAGACCTGGTCGCTACCCGACACGTAGCGGATCGACTTGAACGGGATGGCCATCTCCACCGTCCAGCCGCCCGGAAAGCGGCCGGTGCGCACGAACCACACCGGGTTCCAGTCGGCGTTCGGGTTGCCTTCGTTGGTGACGATCTGATCGGCGCGCGCGCCGAGCGGGTTGGTGTAGAAGTTGAAGCCGTTGCGGCGGTCGTGGAAGGTGTCGAGCAGGGCGCCGAACATGTCGTTCTGGCGCAGCTGGCTGGTGTCGCGACGCAGCTCGTTGGCGGTCCACGCCTCGGGCGGCGCCGAGTCCCAGCAGCGGCACGACAGGTAGAGGTTGTTCTGGTCGTAGGTGACCCACGCCTCGGTGCGCTCGGTGGCCGGTGCGCCTTCGTTGGGCACGGTCTGGATGAAGCCGCCCATCGACTGCACGTCGCTGTAGACCGGCTCGTCGAGCACGCCGTCGATGACCAGCGGCACGGTCAGCTTGGTCGCACGCACCACGACGCGGCCGTTCTCGGCGCGCGCGATCACCTCAGGTGCGACCGGGGCCGCGGGATCGGGGGCGCCGGGCAGGTTGAACTGTCCCCACGCCTGCCGTGAGCTGCCGCTTGGGGCCTGCTCCGCCGCCTCACCCGTCCGCCCTTCCAGTGGCGGGGCGATCGCGACGCCGACCAGCAACATGACCAACCACGAACCAGCCCGACGACGCCGATCCACACACCCAGCCATCCCGATTCCCCGCATTGCCACCCGCATTCCTGGAAGATGAGCCCACAAGAATAGTCGGCTCCGCCGCCGCGCGCCACCGCGCGGCCTCAGGGCGCTGGAGTGCGCAGATACACCCAGGCCGCGGCGCCGCTCGCCAGCGTCACCGCGGCCCGCGTGTAGGCGGCGGGCGCTTCGTAGCCATCGGCCGCCACCAGCTCATTCGCGCTCACCTCGAGTGCCATGCCCTCGATCCTCGACTCCGGCCGGCCGGTGAAGACGGCGTTCTCGTAGTGGGTCATTCCCGTGGCCCGCACCTCGGGCTGGTCAATCGCTACCTGCCCGCGCTCGTAGCCAGGCAACACCTCGGCCTGGCCGTCGAGGCGGCGCCCGAAGGTGGCGATCTGCACCGCCCGATCCTGCAGCGTCCCGTAGGAGAAGAGAAGGGGCATGCGGCGATTGTCGCACCGGCCCGGCGCCTAGTGCTGGCCTTCGTCCCAGGGCTGTGGAACCATACGTCGGCCCGTCGCTGGCCGACGGAGCGGAGGTCACGCCGATGCGCGTTCGAGTCCCAGGTCCGTCGTCCGTCGTGCTGCTCGTCGTCGCGTGGCTCTTCGTCGCCGTGCCGTGGGCGCGCGCTGCCGACGACCCCGCGCCTGGCGGCACCCGGCTGCTGCGTCAGCCCACGGTGAGCGCGCGGCACATCGCCTTTGCCTACGCCAGCAACATCTGGATCGTGGAGCGGGCTGGCGGCACGGCCCGCCGCGTCACGAGCTTCCAGGGTCAGGCGAGCAACCCGCAGCTCTCGCCCGACGGGCGACTGCTGGCGTTCAGTGCCGACTACGCCGGCAACGCCGATGTCTACGTGGTGCCGGTCGAGGGCGGCGATCCCACGCGGCTCACGTGGCACCCCGGCGCCGACCTGGTGCAGGGCTGGACGCCCGACGGCGCCCGCGTGCTGTTCTCATCGACGCGGGCCACGGCGTCGCGCACGCCGACCGCGCGCTTCTGGACGGTGCCGGCTGCCGGCGGTGCTGAAACGCCCCTGGCCCTGCCGCGCGGCTATCAGGGCAAGCTCTCGGCCGACGGACGGCGCATCGCCTACCGCATGAACAGCTCGTGGGACGAAGAGCGCCGCAACTATCGCGGCGGCCAGAACAAGGCCATCTGGATCGCCGACCTCACCAGTCACGAGGTGGTGACCCCGCCCTGGACCGGATCGAAAGAGATGGACCCGGTGTGGCTCGGCGACACCGTCTACTTCCTGTCGGATCGCGACGGCGTGTCGAACGTGTGGGCCTTCGTGCCCGCCACCAAGCAGCTCGCGCAGATGACGCGCTTCACCGACTTCGACGTCAAGACGCTCGGCGCCGGCGGGGGCGCGCTCGTGTTCGAGCAGGCTGGCTACGTGCACGAGCTCGATCCGAAGACCGGAACAGCGGCAGTGGTGCCGATCCGCGCGGTGGGCGATTTCCCCTGGATGATGCCGCACTGGGAAGACGTGACCAGCCGCATCACCAACCTGGGCTTGTCGCCGACCGGCAAGCGCGTCGTGCTCGAAGCGCGCGGTGAGGTGTTCACCGTGCCGGCCGACAAGGGCGACGTGCGCAACCTCACGCACTCGAGCGCGTCGGCGGAGCGCGAGCCGGCGTGGTCGCCGGACGGCCGGTTCGTGTCCTACTTCTCCGACGCGTCCGGGGAATACAGGCTGGTCGTCGAAGCGCAGGACGGGATCACGCCGCCGCGCGAGATCGCGCTCGAGAAGCCGACCCGCTACTATTCGCCGGCGTGGTCGCCCGACAGCACCAAGCTGCTCTACAGCGACACCAACCTGAACGTGTGGATACTCGACGTGGCCAGCGGCAAAGCGAAGATCGTGGGCCGCGATCCGTGGATGGTGCCGTCGCGCACGCTGGCGCCGTCGTGGAGCCCCGACAGCCGCTGGGTGGCTTTCGCCACGCGCCTCAACAGCCTCTACCGCACCATCGTTATCGCCAACGCCGACACCGGCGAGAAGCATCAGGTCACCGACGGCCTCGCCGACGCCATGTATCCGGTCTGGGACGCGAGCGGCAAGTACCTGTGGTTCCTGGCGTCAACCGATCTGGGCCTGCGCTCGCAGTGGCTCGACATGACGTCCTACGAACGACTGCAGACCTTCGGCCTCTACGTGGCCGTGCTGCGCAAGGGCGAGCCGAGTCCGGTGCTGCCGCAGAGCGACGAGGATGCGGGGGTCGGCGCCAAGGTCGAACCGACGCCGCTCACGGCGTCGAGTGCGCCGGTCGTCATCGACTTCGACGGCTTCCAGTCGCGCGTGGTGGCCGTGCCCGGCGTGCCCGAACGTCAGTACTCGCAGCTCGAGCCAGGCGTGGCCGGCACGATCTTCATGCTCGAGGCGCCTGGTGTGGCCGAGCGCGGCGGCGCGCCGAATGCCGGCAACGGGATTCGCCGCTACCGTCTCGCCGACCGCGCCATGGCCGCGTTTGCCGCCAACGCCGCCGACTACGCGGTGAGTGCCGACGGCAAGAAGCTGCTCTACCGCACGCCCGGCCGTCCGGCCGGTGAGGCCGGCGCCGCCGTGGCGCCGGCGCTCTTCCTGGTCGATGCCGACGTCAAGGTACCCGACAACGGCAGCGGCCGGCTGGCCGTTTCGCTGCGCATGGCGCTCGACCCGAAGGCCGAGTTCCGTCAGATCTTCAACGAGGGTTGGCGCTATCAGCGCGACTACCTCTACGTGCCCAATCAGCAGGGCGCCGACTGGCCGGCGATGAAGACGATGTATGGCCAGTTGCTGCCGCACGTGATGCACCGCGCCGATCTCAACTACGTGCTCGACATGATGGGCGCCGAGATCGCGATCGGCCACTCCTACGTGCGCGGCGGCGATCTGCCCGACGTGCCGACCACGCCCGGCGGCTTGCTCGGGGCCGACCTGACGGTCGAGAACGGCCGCTACCGGATCACGCGCATCTACGATGGCGAAAGCTGGAACCCCGAGCTGCGCGCGCCGCTGGCGGCGCCGGGTGTCGAGGTCGCGGTGGGCGACTACCTGGTCAGCATCAACGGCATCGAACTCATCGGCACCGACAACCTCCATCGTCTGCTCGACGGCACCGCCAACCGGCAGACCGTGCTCGGCGTGAATGCGCAGCCGAGCCTCACCGGCGCGCGGTCGGTCACGGTCATCCCCGTGACCACCGACCAGCCGCTGCGCACGCGCGCCTGGGTCGAGAGCAATCGCCGACTGGTCGACAAGCTCTCGGGCGGTCAGCTCGCCTACGTCTACGTGCCCAACACCGGACAGCCCGGCTACGTCAGCTTCAACCGTTATTACTTCGCGCAGCAGGACAAGGCCGGCGCGGTCATCGACGAGCGCTACAACGGCGGCGGATCAGCGGCCGACTACATCATCGACGTGCTCGGGCGCGACTTCGACGGCTACTTCAACAACGTCGCCGGCGACCGCGTGCCCTTCACCAGTCCTTCGGCCGGCATCTGGGGCCCGAAGGTCATGATCATCAACGAGATGGCCGGCTCGGGCGGCGACCTGATGCCGTACATGTTCC
>JBDTWC010000176.1:0-5817 GCA_040006875.1 Acidobacteriota bacterium
TGCGCGTGTCTCCGTTCGTTCCTGGGTTACTTCTCGACCACGGCCAGGACTTCGTCCTCGCGCATGATGAGGTACTCGTTGCCGTCGATCTTGATTTCCTGGCCCGAGTACTTGCCGAAGAGGATGGTGTCGCCGGCCTGAACGTCGAGGGCGACCTTCTTGCCGTCCTTGTCGGGCTTGCCGGCGCCGACGGCGACGACCTTGCCCTGCTGGGGCTTTTCCTTGGCGCTGTCGGGGATGATGATGCCCCCGACCTTCTGTTCACCTTCCTCGATGCGCTCGACGAGGATGCGGTCGTGCAACGGTCGCAGTTTCGTAGCCATATCTAGGGACTCCGGTCACTCGAACTGCGGCCCCGGAGGGGCCGCGAAGACATGTGGTTCCTGGCGCCGTCCGGCCCGGGGCCGGGGGCGGGAACCCCTCGCGCCTTTAGCACTCGCTCCCTGCGGGGGCTAGCACTCAAGGCTTCAGACTGCTAATCGTAGTCACTCCGTCCGGGGGTGTCAAGGGCCAGACGCCGAACCGTGGCCGGGACGAGCGGCGAGGGCGGTCAGGTCGCGCGCGACCGATCAGGCTGCCGACGAGCGGCCGACGCGAATCTTGAGGGCGGCCACCTTGCGGGTCAAGGTGTTGCGATGCATGCCGAGCGCTTCGGCGGCCCGGCCCACGTTGCCGCCGCAGTGGGCCACGACGCGAGTGATGAAGCGCCGTTCGAACTCGCGCTGCGCGTCGTCGAAGTGCACGCCCTTCTCGACCATCTCGGCCACGATGCGATCGAGTTGCTCACGCACGACCGGTCTCCAGCGCGCGGCCAGTGAGCCGGGCGAACGCGTCGAGATACTTGGCGCGCGTTTGGCTGACCACCTGGTCGGGTAACGTTGGCACCGGCGGCTGCTTGTTCCACTTGATCGACTCGAGGTAGTCGCGCACGAACTGCTTGTCGAAGCTCGCCTGCGGCCCGCCCGGAGCGTAGCTGTCGCGCGGCCAGTAGCGCGACGAGTCCGGAGTCATGGCCTCGTCGATGAGCAGCAGCTCGCCGTCGTCGGTCAGCCCGAACTCGAACTTGGTGTCGGCGAGAATGATGCCGCAGTCGGCCGCGTGGGCCACGCCGGCAGCGTAGAGCGCCATCGTGAGCGACTTCAATCGCGGCAGCAGGTCGGCGCCGACGATGGCGGCGGCCTCGGCTTCGGAGATGTTCATGTCGTGGCCAGACTCGGCTTTGGTGGCGGGCGTGAACAGCGGCTCGGGCAACCGGTCTGATTCGCGCAGGCCGGCTCGCAGCGGAATGCCGCACAACGACCCGCTGGCCACGTAGTCCTTCCACCCGGAGCCCGATAGGTAACCGCGCGCCACGCACTCGATCGTGAGCGGCGTGGTCTTGCGTACCACCATGGCGCGCCCGTCGAGTTGCGCGCGATGGGGCGCGAGGACCGCCGGAAAGGTATCGACGTTGGCGCTGCGCAGGTGATTGCCGATGATGCCGGCCGTCTTGGCGAACCAGAACGCAGACAGCTGCGTGAGCACGCGGCCCTTGTCAGGAATGCCCGATCCGAGCACGTAGTCGAAGGCTGAGATGCGATCGGTCGCAACGATAAGAAGGTCGTCACCGACCTCGTAGAGATCGCGGACCTTGCCCTGTCGGACGCGTGACAAGCCGGGCAGCGACGATTCGATCAGGGGAGTGGCGAGTGGCACGGGCGCTCTCGGAAATGGGGACCGTGAATGGTAGTCATTCGACGGGCGATCACGCAAGGGGCGAACGACCGTCGCGCGCGCACACCTCATGTAGTATTGACGTGGCGGCTGTGCACTTCACCTCGCGGTGCGGCGACGCCAGCGTCCAACCTCCATCATCATGCGCCCGTGGCTCCGCACCGTCGCCCTGCTCGCGCTGACCGTCGTGCTGGTTGCCGTGTTCTTGCGCAACGCCGATCTCCACCAAGTGTGGACCGTGATGCGCACGGCCGATGTGCGTCTGGTCGCGGTGGGCGTGGCGTGCGTCATGGCGAGCTACGCGCTGCGCGCGGTGCGCTGGCAGGTCATGCTGTCGCCGCTCGGTCACCCCCGTTTCGGGGTGGCGCTGCGCGCCACCATCATCGGCTTCGCCGCCTCGTTCATCCTGCCGGCGCGGGCCGGAGAGGTGTTGCGGCCGTGGTTGCTGGCCCGGCGCGAGGGCCTGGATCCGTCAGCCGTGTTCGCCACCATCGTGATCGAGCGCATGCTCGATCTCGTGACCGTGCTCACCCTGCTGGCGACGTTCCTGCTGGCGTTCGATCCGGGATTCTCGGCCATCGACCCCGCGGTCTTTCGGGCCGTGCGCGTCGGCGGGCTCGGCGCCGCGGTGGGCGCCGTGGTGGGCCTGGGCGTGCTGTTCCTCTTCGCGTCGCGGCCGGCGCTTCTCGCTCGGGCGGTGGCGATCGCCACGGCCTGGCTGCCGGCGCGGATGAGCGTCACGATCACTGCCATGGCCACCGCCTTCGCGCAGGGCCTGGCGGTGGTGCGCCGCCCGTCGCAGTTGGCGCGCGCGTTGGCCTGGTCGTTGGTGCTGTGGATCCTGATCGCGTTCCAGACCTGGGTCGTGTCCGCGGCGGTGGGCGTCGCCATGCCGTGGAGCGGCTCGCTGCTGATGGTGGCCCTGCTCGTGGTCGGCGTGGCCGTGCCTA
Organism: Acidobacteriota bacterium; assembly: GCA_040006875.1. Classification (GTDB taxonomy): domain Bacteria; phylum Acidobacteriota; class Vicinamibacteria; order Vicinamibacterales; family UBA2999; genus CADEFD01. Next base: position 2,664 of record JBDTWC010000176.1, read on the forward strand.
CGCCGGGCGCGGTGGGCGGCTTCCACGAAGCCTATCGGATCGGCGCCACGTCGTTCTTCGGCGCCGACAACGACCGGGCCGTGGGCGCGGCGATCGTGCTGCATGCGGTGGGCTTCCTGCCCACGCTGCTGGCCGGCGCCGTGCTGATGGCGCAGGAAGGACTCACGGTGTCACGTCTCGGAGAGGCCGCGCAGGCAGCCAAGGGTGAGGAGGCGCAGCGGTGAAGTGCCCCTATTGTGGTCAACTCGGCGACAAGGTCGTCGACTCGCGCGAGAGCAAGGAAGGCGACGTCATCCGGCGCCGCCGGCAATGCCTCACCGAAGAATGCGGCAAGCGCTTCACGAGCTACGAGCGGATCGACGAGATCCCGTACATGGTCGTCAAGAAGGACGGCACGCGGGAACGCTTCGAACGCCAGAAGCTCGTCGCCGGATTGCTCAAGGCGTGTGAGAAGCGCCCGGTGTCGGTGGCCGCCATCGAAGGCGTGGCCGATCGGGTCGAGGCGATGCTGCAGGATCGGGCCGAGAAAGAGATCAGCACCGTGGAGGTTGGGGCCTTCGTGATGCAGGAGCTCAAGCAGCTCGACAAGGTGGCCTACGTCCGCTTCGCGTCGGTGTATCGCCACTTCCGCGACATCGGCGAGTTCATGACCGAACTGAAGGACCTGCTGAGCGGGAAGGAATAGCCCGCCGCGCGGTGCTGGTGCCCGACATGGCCACGACGCGGACTTCTCCGGCGACGCCCCGTCGCGCGCCCGACGGCGCGCGCGCTGGCCGGCGCCCGTTCCGCGACAACCCGCGCCTCATCCTGCTCGGCATCCTGCTGCTCCTCACCGCGCTCGCCAGCCTGGTGTGGCTGGCCGACCGCTCGGCGCGGCTCTCGCCCGACTTCCTCACCGGCTTCGTGCTCTACGCCTTGAGCGCGACCAACTTCATGATGCTGCTGGCGCTGGGGTTCTTCCTGGTGCGGAACGTCGTGAAGCTGGTGGTCGAGAGCCGCCGCGCGCTGCCCTTCGCGCGCTTCCGAGCCAAGCTCGTGGCGCTGCTCCTGGGCCTGACCCTGGTTCCCGCGGTACTCGTGCTGGCCGTCGGTTCGCAGGTGGTGTTGACGGCCGTGGATCGCTGGTTCAACGCGCCGATGGAGGAGGTGCTGTCGTCGGCCAGCCGGATCGCGTCGGACTACTACCGCGAGCGGCAGCGCGTCGTCAGCGACGAAGCGGCGCGTCTGGCCCAGGCGCTGTCGCGTCTCGATCTCGCCACTGACCTCGACGGGGTGCGGGCCGTGATCGCGCCCGACGTCACCCAACAGCGCATCGGGCTGGTGCAGGTCTATCGCGTCTCGACGCGCGACCCCGGCGTCGAGTCGGTGCTCGACGTGGCGGCCCCGAACGTACCCACCAGCTCCACTCGCGCCGGCGGCGACCGCCTGGCGGCGCGTGCGGTCGACGGGCAGACCGGGGAATGGGTGCTCGAACCGGTACCGGGCGGCGATGGTGGCCAGCTGTTGCGCGTGGCGCAGGCGATTCGCGGACCCGACGGGCGGCTGGTCGGGGTCGTGCTGGCCAGCGACTTCCTCACGGGAGAGATGGCCGACCGCGCCCGGCGCATGACCAAGGCTTACGAGGACTACACCCAGCTGCGTGTGCTCAAGCAGCCGCTGGCCGGCGTCTACCTGTCGTTCTTCGTGATGGTGACACTGCTCATCCTGGTGGGGTCCACGTGGATGGGTCTCTACCTCGCCAAGCGCATCACCCGACCGGTGCAGATGCTATCGGCGGCGGCCCGCGAGATCGGCGCCGGCCGGCTCGAGCACCGGATCGAACACCAGGCCGACGACGAGTTCGGCAACATGGTCGAGTCGTTCAACGCGATGGCCGCCGACCTGTCCTCGCGCCAGCGAAGGCTGGAACGGGCCGCGGTTGAACTCGAACAGCGCCATGAGGACGTGGAACGGCGGCATCGGTCCGTCGAGACCATCCTCGAGCGGATTGCCACCGGCGTCGTGTCGATCGACGCGCACGGCGCCATCGGCCGCATCAACTCCGCGGCTGCGCGTCTGCTCGGTCTGGGGCCGTCTGCGATTGGCCTGCCGGTTGCGCACGTGCTCGGCCCCGACCTGGCAGCGATCACCGCCGTGCTCGACGACGCGGCGCGCGCCCGGGCGGAATCGGTGGCGCAGGAGGTGAGCATCACCCGCGACGGGCGGGAGCTGACCCTGGCCGTGACCGCCACGCGCCTGCAGGGCGGCGGCGGCTTCGAGGGCACGGTGCTCGTGCTCGACGACGTGACGCCGCTCATCCGCGCGCAGAAGGTCGCGGCCTGGCGCGAAGTCGCCCGCCGCCTGGCCCACGAGATCAAGAACCCGCTCACCCCGATTCAGCTGTCGGCCGAACGCCTGCAGCGCAAGCTCGGCGACGCCGGCTCGCCGCACCACGCCTTCGTGCAGGAGTGCACGAGCACGATCATCGGCGAGGTCGAGTCGCTGAAAGGGCTGGTCGATGAGTTCTCGCAGTTTGCGCGCATGCCGGCCCCGAAGGCCGTGCCGTCGTCTCTCAACCAGGTGGTGAGCGACGCCATGTCGCTCTACACGGGGCTCTTCGCCGACGTGTCGCTGCGCCAGGACCTGCATCCAGACGTGCCGTCGGTGCGCCTCGACGCCGAGCAGATCAAGCGCGTGATCATCAACCTGGTCGACAATGCGATCGAAGCGATCGACCATCGCGGCGTGATCACGATCGAGACGGCGCACGACCCGGTGCACAAGATCGCCCGCGTCGTGGTCGCCGATGACGGACCCGGCATCCCGATGGGAGAGCGCGACAAGCTGTTTCTGCCCTACTACTCGACCAAGCGCCGCGGGTCGGGACTCGGCCTGGCGATCGTGCGGCGGATCGTGGCCGAGCATGGCGGCAACGTCGAAGTGACCGACAATCTACCGGTGGGTACGCGTTTCACGATTGAGTTGCCCTGTTGAGCGACCGCATGGCATCGATCCTGATCGTCGACGATGAGCCGGGCGTGCGCACCGCCCTCGGGGGCGTGCTGCGCGATGAAGGCTACACCGTCGACGCCGTCGCGTCGGGCGAAGCCTGTCTCGAGCGGGTGGTGGAGCAGTCGTTCGACGTGGTGCTGCTCGATGTCTGGATGCCGGGCAT
>JBDTWC010000177.1:0-5817 GCA_040006875.1 Acidobacteriota bacterium
CCTGCGCCCACTGCGCCTTCACGGCTTCTTCCTGGCTGACGAACGTGTTGTACGAACAGCCGCTCGCCGCGGTTGCCGTCACCAGGATCAGTCCCGCCATCACTACCTGTCGCATGATTCCTCCTTCAACCCGCGCCTGCCGTCTGGTGGCGACGTCTACCATGACGCGCCACCCCCGCCGCCGCCGCTCCGTCCGCCACCGAACCCGCCGAAGCCGCCCGACGAGCCGCCCCACGACCCGCCGCCGCCCCAGGAGCCACCATAGTAGCCCCCACCCCACGGACCGACGCCGCCGCGCCACGAGCGTCGGCGCCGGCTAGACCGGTTGAGCAGCGGCAGCACCACGAAGATCACGATGAACACAATCAACATCACGTTCGGAGTGAGCGGGTCGCGGGTCCGACGGGGCGGCTCGCGCACCTCGACGCCCGTGACCGTGACGTTCCGGTCGGCCGCGATCCGTTCGATGACGCGCGACGTGCCGGCCAGCAGCCCCGGTCCGAATGCGCCTTGCCGGAAGTAGGGGGTCATCACCTGGCGGCTGGTGTCGCCGGCGAACCCGTCGGGCACGGCCCCCTCGAGGTCGTAGCCCACTTCCATCCACACCTGACGATCGTCCACCGCGAGCAGCACGAGCAGGCCGTTGTCCTTGCCCTTCTCGCCGATGCCGCGACCGCCGTTCTCGAACATCTTCGTGGCGTAGGTGCGGATGTCGGGCCACGGTTGGAAGGTCTTCACCGTGGCCACGACGACCACGTCGCCGCTGGCGGCGCGCAGGGCGCGAATGAGGCGATCGAGGTCCTGCGCCGACTGGCTGTCGATGACTTGCGCAAAGTCGTTGACCGGCGCGGTGAGGTCAGGCGGTGGCGGCTGCGCGGCGACCCGCGACCCGGCCACCAGGCACGCCAGCGCCAGGAGCGCAGCGGCCGCGCGGTGGCTGGGGCGCACGCGGCTCACCGGTCGGGCCACTCGTCGACGTGCTTGGCCAGTTGCTCGATCGCCGCCAGGTAGGCGGGGAAGAGCCGGCCGGCGTCGACGCCGCTGCGGTCGGCGTCGTGCGCGATGTGCAGCGCATCCGCAACCACCTTGGGGTCGAGTTGCATGCGCTCGGCGGCCCACGCTGCCAGCAGCTGGCCCTCGAGGCGGCGGCCATCGAGGCGGGCAAGCAGGCTGAGCAGGGCCCGGAACTCGGCCGTCGACTCGACCACCAGGCGGCCAATCTCGCGCGCCGCGCCCGCGGCCTCCATGTAGTCCTCGCGCACGTGCAGGAGCAAGCTGCGCACTTGGCCCTCGCAGGCGCGGCGCAGGTCGGCGGTGGCCACGGTCAGGCCGGCAAACGGGTCGGCGCCGAAGTGCGTCTCGTGGTTGGCGATGATCTCGCCGAACTCAACCGGGAAGACATCGAGCGAGCGCGCGAACTCCTGCCGCGTGAGCACGACCGGGGTGGCCGCGCCGGCCTGGTGCCAGCGTCGGGCCCGGGCCGCGCACGAGGTCAGGTCAACCAGTTCGAGCGAGCGCACGAGCGCCAGGCTGGGCTGTGGGGAAATCGACGGGGCGTAGGACACGAAGGCTTCGAGCCGGACGCCGAAGATGCCTTGCAGATCACCGAGCACGAGTGAGGCACCAGTCGACGTTGCCGCCATACCGTCAGTCTACACGGTCTGACTCAGCGGCCCGGCCACGGCACCCGCCGGGGGCGCTACGGCGGCGGATAGAATGGCTGAGATGCGAATCCGTCAGCTCAACATCGGGTGCTTCGGGGGCGGCACCGGGCTCCCCAGTCTGCTCGGCGGCTTGAAGCGGAACCCGTGGTTGCGGCTGAACGCCATCGTCACCACCTTCGACAGCGGCGGCAGTTCCGGCCAACTCCGCGACGAACTCGGCGTGCTGCCCCCGGGCGACGTGCTCCGCTGCGCCCTGGCCCTGTCCCGCAACGAGGGAGAAGCGCGGCGCGTGCTGCTCTCGCGGCTGCCGATGCTCTTCGAGCACAAGAAGCTCGGCGGACACACCGGCGGCAACCTGCTGCTCTCGATGATGGAGCAGTACAGCGGCGACTTCCTGGCCGCGGTCGACGGCCTGCGCGCGATCCTCGGCTGTCAGGGTCGCGTCTGGCCGGTGAGCGTGTCGCGCGCGTCGTTGTGCGCCGAGCATGCCGACGGCGTCATCACGCGCGGCGAGGTGGAGGTGGACGCATGGCAGACCGCCGGCCACGCCATCACCCGCATCTGGCTCGAGCCGCCGGCCCCGATCCATCCCGCGGTGGCCGACTCGGTGCGCACCTACGACGCGGTGATCATCGGGCCCGGAAGCTTCTTCACGAGCCTGATGCCGACCTTGCTCGTCGACGGCGTTAGCGAGGCGCTGCACGACATGCCCGGACCGATCGTCTTCGTGAGCAACCTGCTCACCGAGGGCCTGGGCATGAAGGACTTCACCGCGGGCGACGCGGTGACGTGGCTGGAGCGCACCATTGACCGGCCCGTGGACCTGGTGGTCTTCAACACCGCGCGTCTGCCTTCAGCGCTTCTGGCCAGCTACGCGCGTGAGCACAAACAACCGCTCGCTCTCGGCACGCTGCCAGCGCACACCACTCTGGTCGAAGCGCCGCTGTGGACGCGCGAGATCGCTCGTCACGATCGCAGCCGGCTCTCGCACGCCGTGTGGAGCGTGCTCAGCACGCGCGTGCTCTAGGTCTTCTTCGTCTTCGCGGCGCGCACGGTCTTGGCCTTGGCCTTGGCCGTGGGCGTGGCTTGAGGCGCGGCCGTGGTCACGGCCTCCCGCAGTGCCAGGGCCGTGGCGATGATGCGCTGGAACAACTTGCCGGTGTCGCCGGTCTTGGCGGGCGGGTGGTTACTCCAGATCGCCGGCGTGTCGGCGGCGAGGATGTCGGCGAGGTCGGCGCCCGGCGTCTTCACGCTGAGGGGCGCGAACTCCGTGATGTCGATCGGGCCCGACCACTCGTCCTTGTGCTTGATGAGCAGCCAGCTCGGCTTGCTGCTGTCGCCGTAGCCGCGCGTGCGCACCAGGGCCCAGGAGCCTTTGAGCTTGTAGCCATCGAGGCGGAACTTGAGGTCGCCCTTGCGCAGCGCCGCAGCGATGTCGGGCGACTCGCAGGTCCAGGTGCCGTAGTCCCACAGCATCACCACCCCGGCCCCGTAGCCTTCGGGAATCACCCCCTCGAACGAGCCGTAGGCCACCGGGTGATCCTCGACCTGCATGGCGAGGCGCTTGTCGCGCGAGTCGAGCGACGGCCCCTTGGGCACCGCCCACGAGAGCAGCACGCCGTCGTGTTCGAGCCGCAGGTCGTAGTGCAGGTGGCTGGCCAGGTGCTTCTGCACGCAGAAGTAGAGGTCGCGGGCGGCCGTCGGTTGGCCGTCGTGATCGCCGGAGGGCTCCGGGCTTTTCGTGAAGTCGCGCTTCTTGCGGTACTCGTCGAGCGGCATGACCGGCGGGCTGTGGCGAAGGATACAATACGCGCCAGCTATGGCCAACACGGCTACGACGGACGCCTCGTTCTTCGGCCACCCCCGCGGGCTCTCCGTGCTCTTCTTCACCGAGATGTGGGAGCGCTTCAGCTACTACGGGATGCGGGCGCTGCTCCTGCTCTACATGACGGCGCCGCTGGCCGCGGGCGGCCTCGGCTTCGACGCCGCGCAGGGTGGCGCGATCTACGGCCTCTACACCTCGATGGCCTACATGGCGGCGCTGCCTGGCGGGTGGATCGCCGATCGCCTGATCGGGCAACGGCGCGCCGTGCTCTACGGCGGCATCATCATCTCGAGCGGGCACTTCGCGATGGCCGTGCCCTCGATGGTCACGTTCTACCTGGGGCTCGTCCTGATCGTCATCGGGACCGGGCTCCTCAAGGGCAACGTGAGCGTGATCGTCGGCCAGCTCTACTCGGCCGAAGACCAGCGACGCGACGCCGGCTTCTCGATCTTCTACATGGGCATCAACCTGGGCGCGTTCCTCGCCCCGCTCGTATGCGGCTACCTTGGGCAGCGGGTCAACTGGCACATGGGCTTTGCCGCGGCCGGCGTCGGCATGGCGGTCGGCGTGGTGCAATACGCGCTCGGGGGCCGGCATCTCGGCGACTGCGGTCTTCATCCCGTCCCCGCCGTGTCGCCGCAAGCCGATGCGGCGCTGCGCTCGAAAGCCGCAGTGTGCGGTGGGCTGTTCCTCGCCCTCCTCGCCGTCGTCGGCATCGGCGGCGGCACCGGGATGCTGCCGATCACCGCGGTGGGTGTGGCCGATGCGGCTGGCGTGGTCCTGCTCCTGTCGACCGTCGTCTTCTTCGCGTGGCTGCTGACGAGCAGCGACTGGACGCCAGGTGAGCGCAAGCGGCTGGTCGTAATCGCGGTGTTGTTCCTGGCGGCGGCGCTCTTCTGGTCGGTGTTCGAGCAGGCGGGATCGACCCTGAACCTGTTTGCCGATCGGGCCACGCGCACCGAGATCTTCGGGCTGTCGTTCCCGAGCAGCTGGTTCCAGAGCGTGAACTCGTTCTTCATCTTCGCGCTGGCGCCGGTGTTTGCCTGGTTGTGGATCCGACTGGCCGCTCGCGGCCAGGAGCCGTCGAGCCCCGCCAAGTTCGTGTTCGGGCTGGTGTGCGTCGGGCTCGGCTTCGTGGTTCTCATCGGACCCGCGAGCGCCGCGGCCGCCGGCGGCAAGGTGAGCCCGCTGTGGCTGACGTTGACCTACCTGCTGCACACCATGGGCGAGCTGTCGTTGAGCCCGGTCGGACTCAGTGCCATGACCCGGCTGGCGCCAGTGCGAATTGCCGGCTTGGTGATGGGCGTCTGGTTCCTGGCCACCTCGGTCGGCAACTTCATCGGTGGCCGGGTGTCGGGACTCTACGAGTCGATGGCCCTCCCCACGCTCTTCGGCGTGGTCGGCGCCTTCGCCATCGTGGCCGCGCTCGTGCTGCTCGTGTTCGTGGCACCGATGCGGCGCATGCTCGAGTCAGAGCCTGCCGCGGAAAGGTCGTAGCTGGTCCTCCTTCTCTCCACCTACGAACTCGGTCGCCAGCCCTTCGGGCTGGCCTCGCCGGCCGCGTGGCTGCGCGCCGCGGGTCTGGCCGTACACGTCCACGACCTGTCGATCGAGCGCTTGCCGCCAGCGGCCCTCGACGGCGTGTCGCTCGTGGCCGTGCATCTGCCGATGCACACGGCCACGCGCCTGGCCCTGCCGCTCATCGCGGCCATTGCCGGGCGCGCGCCGGGCGCCGTAATCTGCGCCTACGGTCTCTATGCGCCGCTCAACGCGGAGCGGTTGCGCGAGGCTGGCGTGTCGGTCGTGCTCGGACCAGAGGCCGAGGGCGAATTGGTCACGGTGGCGAAAGCGGTGGTGGCCGGGCAGGCGCTGCCCGACGTGCCGCTCGATTCGCTGCCCCGCCTCGCCTTCCGGATCCCGGATCGCGCCGGCCTGCCGGCGCTCGAGCGCTACGCACGGCTCGAGTGGCCCGACGGCCGCTGTTCAGTGGTCGGGGCCACCGAGGCCACGCGCGGCTGCAAGCACCGCTGCCGGCACTGCCCGATCGTGCCGGTCTATGACGGTCAGTTCCGCGTCGTGCCGAGCGAGGTCGTGCTCGCCGACGTGCGCGCCCAGGTCGAACAGGGCGCCGAGCACATCACCTTCGGCGATCCGGATTTCTTCAATGGCCCCACGCACGCCCGCCGCCTGATCGAGGCGCTGCACCGCGAGTGGCCGACGCTCACCTACGATGCCACCATCAAAGTGGAGCACTTGCGCGCTCACGACGCGCTGCTCCCGGTGCTGCGCGACACGGGCTGCGCCTTTGTCACCAGCGCGGTCGAATCG
>JBDTWC010000178.1:0-5804 GCA_040006875.1 Acidobacteriota bacterium
CCGGCTCGCGGGCCGTGTTGGCCATCGCGCCCCGTTTGTCGCGTTCCACCGGGGTGCCGGTACTGGTTTCGACCGGGCTGCACGTGCTCGCCGGATTCACGCTGGCGGCGCTCTTGAGCCTCAGCTGGCCGCTGCGCGCGGCGCAGCCGGTCGAGGAAGTGGTGTCGCGCGAGCCGGCGCGTCTCGTCTACCTGGCCCTGCCCGGTCCTGGCGGCGGCGGTGGGGGGGGCGGCCTGATGCAGAAGCTCGCCCCGCCCAAGGCCCAACGCGAAGGCAGCCACTCGCTCAACAGCCCGCTGCCCGCGCGCGAACTGCCGCCCCCGGCGCCGATCGAGAAGCCCATCGAGGCGCACACTCCGCTCGAAGCGAAGATGCTGCCGCCGGTGATGGCGCCGATTGCCGCCGCACCGGCCGATGCGCACAACACCGAGGGCGTCATGAAAGAGGCGCCGCCTCCACCCACGCCGTCGCAGGGCGCCGGTGCCGGCGGCGGCAGCGGCATGGGGCGCGGCACGGGCATGGGCGAAGGCACCGGGGCCGGCATCGGCGACGGTTCGGGTGGCGGTCTGGGCGGCGGGCCCTACCGGGCCGGCAGCGGCATCGAACCGCCGCGCTTGCTCCGCGAGGTCAAGGCGGCGTACACCGACGAAGCGCGCCGCGCCAACATCACCGGCGATGTCGAGATGGAAATCACGATCCGCCGCGACGGCACCGTCAGCGACGTGAAGATCATGCGCGGACTCGGTGGCGGCCTCAACGAGCGCGCCGTGGCCGCGGTGCGGCAGTGGAAGTTCGCGCCGGCTCGGCTCAAGGGCACGCCGGTGGACGTGATCGTGGAAGTGTCGGTGGAGTTCACGCTGCGGTAACGCAGCGTCGAGGCAAACGATGGACCCGATGTTGCTGGTCGTCACGGTGGTCTCGCTGTTGGTCGCCGCCGTGTCGGCCACAGTGGCCTGGAGGGTGACGCGTGCCGACCAGCAGCGGCGCTCGGCCCGCATCGCGGCGCTGTCAGCGGCAGCGGGTGTGAGCACGCGCGGCGCCGCTAGCGTCGCCGCGCCTTTAGCGGCGCCACCGTGGAGCGAGGTGCCGTCCGGTCTGCACGAGTTCATGCCGGTTGGCGACGCCGAGGCGCGCGGGCGTGGTGCCGGCCGGGTCGACGATTCGGCCGTCGCCGTCGGCGAGCTCTTCAGCGAAGCGGCCGCCACTTCAGGATCCGCGGGCCGCCAGCACTGGCTCATGGGCGCGGCGGCCGCGGTCGCCGGCGTGGTGATCGTGTTTGCCGGCATCGGCTTCTTCGGCAGCCGCGTCGTGGCGCAGCCGGAGCGTCCTCCGCTCGAACTGGTAGCCCTCGGACACATCCGCGGCGACGGCGGCCTGGCGATATCGGGCCTGGTCCGCAACCCGACATCCGGTAGCCGGGTGCAGGATCTCGAGGCCGACGTGCGCGTGTTCGACGCCGCCGGCCTCCTGATCGGCACGCGTTCGGCGCGCGTCGAGGCCCCGTCGCTCGCGCCCGGTCAGGAGGCGACCTTTGCCGTGACCTTGGGCGAGCTGGCCACGGCGGCTCGCTATCGCGTGAGCTTCCGCGCCGCTGGCGCCATGCTGCCCCATGTCGACCGGCGCACCAATCAGCCGGCCGCGGTCACCGCGGACGCACGATGAGGAGGCCGATGATGCGCTCCCAGCAGTCGTTGACGAAGTGGTGTACGGCGGCGGCCATCGCTGCCCTGACCGTGACGTCGGTGCCGGCGCACGGCCAGGACGGCTTCCGCTTCAAGAGCGGCGTCGAACTCGTAAACGTCAACGTGACCGTCACCGATCGCAGCGGCCGCTTCGTGCCCGATTTGAAGCAGGACGACTTCATCGTCTTCGACGACAGCAAGGAACAGGAAGTCACACACTTCAGCGCCGAACGGGTGCCGGTCAGCCTCGGCATCGCGCTCGACACGAGCGGCAGCATGGCCGGCGAGAAGATCGAATCGGCGCGCGCGGCGCTCGACCGCTTCCTGCTCGAACTGCTCGCGCCTGACGACGAAGTGTTCCTGTTCCGCTTCGGCGCCAGCGCCGAACTGGTGCACGACTGGACCAAGGACAAGGCGCAGGTCAGCAAGCGCCTGGCGCGCATCAACCCGGCCGGCGGCACCGCGATGTACGACGCGGTGGCCGAGGCCGTGCCCTTGGCAAAGCAGGGCGAGCATCGCAAGAAGGCGATCCTGATCGTGTCCGACGGCAACGACACCAACAGCCGCATCGCGGTGCCCGAGTTGAAGCAGATGATTCGCGAAACCGAGGTGCTGGTCTACGCGGTTGGCATCGACGGCCGCTCCGAAAGCTCCTTCGGTGGTCCGCGTGGCACGCCGCCGGTCGTACGTCGGCCGCAGCCGCGCTTGCCGTTTCCCTTCCCGCGCGGCGGCACCGGTGGCGGTGGACGCGGCACGCCGTGGCCGCAAGGGCCGACGTTCCCCGGTTCCGGCGGCGGCAGCGGCGGTTACGGCGGCACCAGCAGCGACGATCGCGTCAACGTGAGCGCGCTGCGCGAGCTCACCGACGACAGCGGCGGGCGCACTGAAATCGTGCGCTCGGGCCGGGATCTCGATCCAGCCACCGAGAACATCGCGGATGAGCTGAGCAAGCAGTACTACCTCGGGTATCCGGCGCCCAACGACCACGACGGCCGCTGGCACACCATCCGCGTGGAAGTGAACCGGCCCGGCTATACGGTGCGCGCGCGCCGCGGCTACACCGCCTCGAAGTAGCGCGTCATCTTCGTCCGTCGCAGGGCGCGAAGTGCTAGGATTCCGGCCGGGCGCACCGGCTCCTTTCGACACAGCGGGCCGATTGATGTCGCCCGCAGGTGTGCCGTGCATACAGTGGAGCTGTCGCGTCGTCTGGTTCGCGTCGCCGTCGTCGTGTCGCTGCTCGCGCCGCTGAGCGCCGCGGCACAACAACCTCCTGACGCCACACCAATGCCGTTGTGGGGCCCGAACGGGCCGGTCTACGCCCTGGCGCGGGTCGGCGACACGCTCTTGGTCGGCGGTCAGTTCGACGTGGTCGGGCCAGTTACGGGCGGTTTCGCGATCGTGAGCGCCACCGACGCCAGCACGCGGGCCACGCCGGCACTGGGCAACTTCACCACTGTCATCGCGGATGACGCCGACGGTTGGTTCGTCGCCAGTGGCGCCGCCCAGACGGCAACGGCCGCCGTGCATCACCTGCTCGCCAACGGACTTCCCGCTCCAGGGTGGACCGTGCCCACCATCACGGGCGGCGTGACCGGAATGGTCAATCGGGCTGGCCGACTCTTCGTGGCCGGTGTCAGCGTCGTGAACGGCACGGCGCGGCCCGGGATCGCGGCCCTGGATGCCACGACCGGAACGTTGCTACCGTGGGCGCCAGTACTCGATGCCGCATCGAGAGTGGGCTCTGTCGCGGCCTCCGCAGACGCCATCATCATCAACGGATCCTTCGTCACCGTGGACGGCGTGGCGCGTCCGGGTGGCATCGCGGCCCTCGACGCAACGAGCGGCGTGCTGCTGCCCTTCACTCTGCCCGCGCAGCCGTATAGCTACAGGTTCGATGCGGCTGCCAGCCGTGTCGTCGTCGCCGCCATCGGCTGCGGAACCACGACCAATCGCAACGAAGTCTGCGCCTTCGCGTTGGATGGTCAGCTTCTGTGGTCGTGGCTGGCGCCGTTCACGAGCGATTTCACGCGCCTCTACGCTACCAGTGACCGCGTCTACGTGGCCATGTCTGGAGGCACCTCGCAGCTGTTTGCTCTCGACGCCGCCTCGGGCGCTGAGAGGTTGTGGTCACCGCCGTCGATCTATGTCGACGCGATGCGAGCCGAAGGCTCGCGGCTCTACGTATCTGGCTCCACGCCCAGTGGTGGCCGCGTGCTGTCGCTCGACCGGATCACCGGTGCGGCGAGCGATTGGGATCCCGTCGTGGGCGGGCGCGTGAACACCATCGCGGTGGCCGGCGGTCAGGTGGCGCTCGGCGGTGGCTTCACGTCGGTCGGCGGTGGCCGCCATGCCAATCTCGCCGCCATCGACCTGCGCACCGGCCGGGCGGTGGCCCGAGCTCCTGACGCGCCGATGCCGATCTTCGCGCTGGCCGCCAGTAGTGGCGTAGTGTTCGCGGGCGGCGGAAAAGTGTCGTCGGTGGACATCGGCAACATCTTCGCCTTCTCTAGCGACACCGGCCAAGTCTATCCATGGAGCCTGGCGCCCAACGGCGAGGTGCGGGCCATGGCCGTCGCGGGCCGCCGGCTGTTCATCGGCGGCGACTTCAACGTCGTCTCCGGCCAGTACCGCGAGCGCCTGATGGCGGTCGACACCAGTACGGGCGCATTGCTGCCGTGGGCGCCTCAACCCGGCTTCCACGTCTCCGAGCTCGTGGCCAGCGACACCGCGCTCTACGCCGCCGGAAGCCCTTCCGAACGGCCCGGTGGTCCTCTGGTCACCGCTTTCGACCTGCGCACCGAAGAGCGCCTGCCCTTCAGTCCCACGCTGAACAACGGCGCAGTGACGCGTCGATTGGGCGGGTGGAAGGATCGCGTCCTCGCAACGAGCAGATTCGGGTACGCGCCGCAAGCGTTCGGCTTCAGTTGGCTCCATCCGACCTCCGGCGACACCCTCGAGGTCGTCCCGTTGCCAGGCTCCGCGCTGATCGCGGCGGCGGCCGGCGACCTCCTGATCATCGGCAGCGGCAGCAACCCGCCGTCTGGGCCGCGCTTGCTGGCCGTGGATGTTCCGTCGGGGCGGTTGCTGCCGTGGTCACCGGAACTGGATCCGGGCCCGATCACCTCCGTTCAGGTCGTGCTCGGAACGCCGGGCCTGGTCATCGTAGGCGGCCGATTCAGCGCCATTGCTGGGCAGCCCGTCAACAACCTCGCGGCATTCCGCACCGCTCGACCGGGCGGTCCTCAGGCGATCACGAGCAGCGTGACCGGCAATACCGCGACCCTCGGATGGCGACCTGGACTCGCGCCAACCCCAGACTCGTACGTCGTCGAAGCGGGCACGTCACCAGGCGCAAGCGATGTGGGCCGCTTCCCCGTCGGCGTGGCCACGTCCGCGACCGGCATGCTCGGGGCCGGCACCTACTTCGCACGCGTGCGCGGCGTCGATGAAGGCGGCGAAGGAGCAGCGTCGAGCGAAGTGATTCTCACGTTCCCGGCGGTGGCGGCGCCTCCGAACACGCCTGGTGCGCTGACCGCCACGGTGGCCGGACATGTCGTCACGCTCAACTGGGGCGCATCCTCCGGTAACCCGACAGGCTATGTGCTCGATGTGGGCACGCAGAGCGGACTCACCAACGTCGTCTCGCTGGCCACTGGCCACCTCGACACGGCCTTGGTCACGCCGGCACCGGCCGGCACCTATTTCGTGCGCCTGCGGGCGGCGAACGCGTTCGGGTCGAGCGCCGCGACCCCCGAGGTGGTCGTCGTCGTCCCCTGAGCGCCGGGCTGGCGGCAACGCGAGACGGGCTGTCACCGCCGGAGCACAGGAGCACGGGCTCCGTCGATTCGTTCCGTAAAACACGCACGGGAGCGCCCCGTCCACTTGGCATGCCCCTCGCATTAACCAGAGTGCAGCCCACCGCCAGCGGGCCTTTCAGGAGCACACGTCATGTCCAAGCGAATCACTCTGGTGGCCCTCGCGCTCGTCGTCACCATGGCGGGCACGAGTGACGCGCAGGACCGCAAAGACCTGCAGATCTTCAACGACATCTCGAACCAGGTCACGCGCTACACGCAGTTCACCATCTTCGACAGCATCGACGCCGGCGTGGACGAGGGCAAC
>JBDTWC010000179.1:0-5800 GCA_040006875.1 Acidobacteriota bacterium
CATCTGCTCACCCAACTGCTCACCGAAAGCGGGGTGCTCTTCCTGGCGGCGGCCGTGCTGGCGGTGCCCGCCACCACCGCCCTGCTGGCCCTGCTCGAGCGCTCACTGCCGGTCGTGCCGGTGGTGCTGAACCTGGGCCTCGGGATCACGCCGCGCGTGGTCGCCTACGCGTTCGGCGTGTCGGCGGCGTGCGCGCTGGCTTTCGGCCTGGCACCGGCCCGCCACGCGCTCGGCGGCGATCTGGCGCCGCTCCTCGGTGGCCACGCCGCGACGACCGACCAGCGGCGGCTGTGGCTGCGCCACGCCCTGGTCGTGACTCAAGTGGCGCTGTCGCTGATGCTGGTCGTGACGGCGGGCCTCTTCGTGCGCACGTTGCGGCAGGCGGCGCGCATCGATCCCGGCTTCGCCACCGCCGACATCACCTTGGCCAATCTCGACCTGTCGCTCTCGGGCTATCACGGCGCGCAGGCTACCGGGCTGGTGCAACGTCTGGAGGAGCGCCTCGCGGGTCTGAGCGGCGTGGCGGCGGTGGCCGCCGCCCGGATGATTCCGCTCCAGGGCAGCGGCTTCGGGCTGGGCCGCGTGCGCGTGCCTGGCCTGGACGCGGGGGTCGAGCACGACGTCGTGCCGGCCGATTGGAACGTGGTCACGCCCTCATACTTCGACACCGTGCGCATGCCGCTCGTGGCCGGTCGCGCCTTCGGCGCTGGCGACGGCGCGGCCACGGCGCGCGTGGCGGTCGTGAACGAGACCTTCGCCCGCACGGCGTGGCCCGGGCGCCCGGCCGTGGGTCAGCACTTCCTGCAGCAGGATCGCGGCGACATCGAGGTGCCGGTCGAAGTCGTGGGCGTCGTGGCCGATGCGAAGTACCGCTACCTCAGCGACCCACCGCGCGCGTTCGTGTTCGTGCCCTTCGCGCAACAGCCGGTGGGCGACGTCACCTTCTTCCTGAAGCACGCGCCGGATCGTGATCCGTCGGGCGAGCTGCGCGCCGCCGTGGCGCAGGTCGACCCCAGCGTGCCGGTGATGTTCGTGCAGTCCTTCGCCCAGGCCGTGGCCATCGGCCTGGCGCCGCAGCGCCTCACGGCGTGGCTGGCGGGCGCGGTGGGCATCGTGGGCGCCGGGCTGGCCGCGCTCGGTCTCTATGGGCTGATGGCGTTCCTGGTCACGCAGCGCACGCGCGAGATCGGCATCCGGATCGCACTCGGCGCGTCCGCCCGCGATGTGCGCCAGATGGTGGCGCGCCAGGGCGCGCGCCTTGCGCTCGTCGGGATCGCGCTCGGCACCGTGCTGTCGGCCGGCCTCGCCACGGCGCTGCGCGGCCTGCTCGAGGGCGTCGGCGTGGCCGATCCGTGGTCCTACGCCGCCACGACCCTGCTCTTCAGCGCCGTGCTCGCCGCCGCCTGCTGGGCGCCGGCGGCGCGGGCCGCCGCCACCGAACCGGCGCGGACGCTCCGCGCCGAGTGAGCGGCGCTGCCCACGGCGATCGACTCAGTGCGGTGGGGGATCGGCCCGATAGGACTCGTGCAGATTGACCGGCACGCCCTGCTTGCGCACGCGCAAGTTGATCATCTCGACGCACACCGAAAAGCCCATCGCGAAGTAGATGTAGCCCTTGGGAATGTGCTGGCCGAGCCCTTCGCCGACCAGCGACATGCCGATCAACATCAGGAAGCTGAGCGCCAGCACCTTCACGGTCGGGTGCTCCTGCACGAAGGTCGAGACCGTGCCGGCCGACACGAGCATGATGCCCACCGCCAGAATCACCGCGACGACCATCACGGCCAGGGATTCCGCCATGCCCACGGCAGTGATGACCGAGTCGAGCGAGAACACGATGTCGAGCACCATGATCTGCAGAATCACGGCGCCGAACGCCGGCGCGACCCGCGCCGAGCGCTCGCCTTCCACGCCCTCGAGCTTCTCGTGGATCTCGATCGTGGCCTTGGCCAGCAGGAAGAGTCCCCCGCCGAGCAGAATCAGATCCCGGCCCGAGATGCCCTTGCCTAGAATCGTGACCAGCGGCTCGGTGAGACGCGCGATCCAGGCCAGCGAGAACAGCAGCAGGATGCGCATCACCATGGCGGCCATCAGGCCGACCCGGCGCGCCCGCGCCTGATCCTCAACCCGGAGCTTGCCGGCGAGGATCGAGATGAAGATCACGTTGTCGACGCCGAGCACGATCTCGAGCGCGGTCAACGTGACCAACGCAATCAGGTTGTCGGAGGTCAGCAGGGCGTCCATCTCGTTCCCCGTTTCGACTACTGGCCGGGGGCGCGGCGCGGCTTGTGGGCGCAGGTAGCGGTGTTGACGCAGCCGTCGGCGAGGCGCAGACGCTCGACTGGCTGGCCGTGCAGCACGTGGCGATCGACAATCTCGGCCACGTCGTCAACCGTGACGTGGCCGTACCAGACGCCCTCGGGATAGACCACCACGGTGGGCCCGTGCTCGCACTGGTCGAGGCAGCCGGCCTGGTTGGCGCGCACGGTGCGCTGCAGGCCGCGCGCAGCCACGGCCTTCTTGAAGGCCTGGTGCAAGGCGCCGTCAGCGGCTGGGTTGCAGCAGCCGCGCGGATGAACCGGATCGCGGGTGTTGCCGCACACGAACAGGTGCCGCGCAAGCGGCGCCATCAGGCGCGCTCGTCGAGTTCGGGGCGGTGCTGCAATTCACCCCACGTCTCGGGGTCCTGCCAGAGCAGCGTCCAGAAGTAGCGCCCCACATCGCCCTTCGGATAGGTGGCCGCGAGCGTGTCGGCGGCGGCCGTGATTTCCGCTGGCGTGGGCGTCTTCGGCGTCTCGTCTTCGATCAGGCCGTCGACGTGCGCGATGCCGAGCGCGTCGAGAAACGCCCCCATCATCGGCCGCTGGTGTTCGAGGTGATAGACAACCAGGAGCCGCGCCGCCAGCAGATCGGACACCTGCGGCAGGCCGACGAGGTACTTGGCGCGGCGGTCGGTGGACAGCGACTGCACGCTGCGCGGCCGGAACTTGATCTGCCGGGCGATGAGCGCGATGGCTTCGGCTTGTTCGAGAGCGGCGTTCGCGTCGGCCCAGAAGGCACGCGCGGCTTCGGTCTTCAGGGGCGTGGGCATCAGCCGCCAGAGCTTGGCGGGCCGCATTTCCTCGGACGTGGTCGACATACGCGTCCCAGGATAGCAAACCCCCGCCTCGGACGGGGGAAGACCGTTAGCGGCGGGTGCCGCTACGAGGCCCAGGCGACGCGACGCAGCAGGGCCGTGTCGCCGAGCATTCGGCCGGCGCCCTTGACCACCGACGTGAGAGGGTCTTCGGCAATCTGCACCGGCACGCCGGTTTCCTCGCGCAGGCGCGCGTCGAGACGCGCCAGCAGCGCGCCGCCGCCGGTGAGCACCATGCCTTGGTCGTAGATGTCGGCGGCGATCTCGGGCGGCACGCACTCGAGCGCGTTCTTGACCGCGCTGCAGATGGCGCGCAGTGGCTCGCTCAGCGCCTCGCGCACTTCGGTTTCGTTGACCACGACGATCCGCGGACGGCCTTCGCGCATGCACCGGCCGCGCACTTCCATGTCGCGCACGGGCTCACCTGGGCAGGCCGAGCCGAGCTTGATCTTGACGTCCTCGGCCGTGCGTTCGCCGATGAGCAAGCCGTGCCGGCGGCGCATGAAGCTGATGATGGCGTCGTCCATGTGGTTGCCGGCGATGCGGATGGCGCTCGTGTAGACCATGCCGCCAAGCGAGATGACGGCGATGTCGGTGGTGCCGCCGCCGATGTCGACCACCATGCTGCCGGTGGCCTCCATGATCGGCAGGCCGGCGCCGATCGCCGCGGCCATCGGCTCTTCGACCAGATGCACTTCACTGGCCTTGGCGCGATAGGCGCTGTCGACGACGGCGCGTCGCTCGACCTGGGTGATGCTCGACGGGATCCCGATGACCAGACGAGTGCGCCGCCAGGTGACGCTGCCCTGGGCCTTGCGGATGAGATGACTGAGGAGCCGCTCGGCGGCTTCGAAATCGGCAATCACGCCGTCGCGAAGAGGCCGAATCGTGGTGATGTTTGCGGGCGTTCGCCCCAGCATGGCATGTGCTGCGTGACCCACCGCCTCGGTCTTGTCGCTCTGAATATTGATGGCGACAATCGATGGCTCGTCGACCACGATGCCGCGCCCAGGGGCGAAGACCACCGTGTTGGCGGTGCCGAGGTCGACGGCGAAGTCCCGCGCGGCAAAAGGCAATACGTTCAGCAGCATGGCTCGTGTCTGTCCGCAGAAAAGTGGGTGATCGTAGCCACAATACTGGCAAGGCACGTGCCGGAATCGTAAGCCGGTCCTTCTTTACGCGTGGGAATGTGCACTGCTGTGCGATCGCGGCACTTGTGGCCACGGTTACGGATGGACGCTTGACCGATCAGGACCGCGGCGCCGCTCCCATGCGTCAACATTTCGGCTGTTGGAGGGACGATTCTGTCACGGTGTGTCAACGGGCTGACAGCGCCGATTCGGTAGGCCGTTCGCCCAACCAAGCGAAGGCAAGGCAGGTCCGGGTTACCCTGATCGCGGAGTTGCATCCGATGAATGCCAACAACGAGACGTTCTTCGACCAGGTCACGCGCTACTTCGACGAGGCAGCGCGTTTCACCACCTACCCCGCGGGTCTGCTCACCCAAATCCGCTGCTGCAACAGCATCTACCGCTTCGATTTCCCGCTCCGCCGCGCCGACGGCCGAATCGAGGTGATCCACGGCTGGCGGGTCGAGCACAGTCATCACAAGCTGCCCACCAAGGGCGGCATCCGCTACGCCCCCGACGTGCACGAAGAAGAGGTCATGGCGCTGGCGGCGCTCATGACCTACAAGTGCTCGATCGTCGACGTGCCCTACGGCGGCGCCAAGGGCGGCATCAAGATCGATCCCAAGCAGTACACCGTCGAGGAGCTGGAGCGCATCACCCGGCGCTACACCCACGAGCTCGTCAAGAAGAACTTCATCGGCCCGGGTGTGGACGTGCCCGCCCCCGACTACGGCACCGGCGAGCGCGAGATGGCGTGGATCGCCGACACCTACTCGGCGCTCCATCCCGGCGACCTCGACGCCATCGGCTGCGTCACCGGCAAGCCGCTCGCGCAAGGCGGCGTCAACGGCCGGCGCGAAGCGACCGGCCGCGGTCTGTTCTACGCCGTTCGCGAAGCCTGCGCGCAGGCCGAGGACATGAAGGCGCTGGGCCTCACCACCGGCCTCGACGGCAAGCGGGTGGTGGTGCAAGGTCTCGGCAACGTCGGCTATCACGCGGCCAAATTCTGCCGCGAGGCCGGTGCGTTGGTCGTGGCCATCGCCGAGCGTGAGGGCGCCATCACCAACCCCAAGGGCCTGAACGAAGAAGAGGTGTTCCAGCACCGCAAGGGCGGCGCGTCGATCCTCACCTTCCCGGGTGCCACGGCCTTGAGCGGCATCGCGGCGGCCCTGGAGATGGAGTGCGACATCCTCATCCCGGCGGCCCTCGAGAACCAGATCACGGCCGAGAACGCGGCGCGCATCAGGGCGAAGATCATCCTTGAAGGCGCCAATGGCCCGACCACGCCTGACGCCGATTTGATCTTCCGGAACAAGGGTGTGATGGTCATTCCCGACATCTACGCCAACGCCGGCGGCGTCACCGTGTCCTACTTCGAGTGGCTCAAGAACCTCTCGCACGTGCGCTTCGGCCGGCTCTCGAAACGGCACGAAGAGGCCAACGAGCGGCAGATGCTGAAGGCGATCGAGCTGGCCACCGGCAAGCCGTTCACCGAGCAGCAGCGCGCCGATCTCGCCAAGGGCCCTGACGAGCT
>JBDTWC010000180.1:0-5798 GCA_040006875.1 Acidobacteriota bacterium
CTAGGCACCAGGGCGGCGGTCGCGCGTCACGCGACGTGCTAACGTTGGCCCCCGTGTCTGCTGACCCGCACGACGCCGCCTGGACCGACGGTCGGCCGCCGCTGGCCTGGCTCGCGCTCGCCAACCGCCACGCTCTGGTCACAAGGGTGCTGACCACCACCGTGCACGACGTCAACAACACCTTGCAGGTCGTGAGCGGCGCCGCCGAAGTGCTGGCCATGGATCCGACGCCCGAAGCCGTGGTCAAGCGCACCGATTCGATCGTGGCCCACGCGCGCCAGGCCACGACGGCCCTGCAGGCGCTTACCGTCTTTGCCCGCGACCCGAGCACCCCGAGCGGACGCGGGCGCGTGAAGGCGGCGGCGGATCAGGCGGTGGCGCTGCGTGGTCACGCGCTGCGCAAGGCGCGGATCGCCTGTTCGGTGTCCGGTGACGAGGGCGAGTGCGAGGCGCCGGCGGGTGTCGTGCTGCAGGTGCTGCTGAACCTGCTTGTGAATGCTGAAGCCGCACTGACCGGACGACCCGGCGCGGAGCTGGCCGTGCGCGTGCGCACGATCGGCACGCGGACGGAAGTGACCGTCGAGGACAACGGCGGGGGCGTGCCCGAGGCGCGCGTCGAGGCGCTGTTTGTGTGGCCGCCCTGGTCGCCGGCTTCAGGCGCGCTCGGCCTCGGCTTGCTTGTGTCGCAGGCCCTCGCGAAAGAGCATGGCGGCTCGCTCGACTACGCCGACACGCCGGGTGGCGGGGCCACCTTCACGCTGGCGCTGCCGCGCTGACGCACACGACGCTCAGGCCGCCGACACCACGTCTTGGCCGCCCAGCCGGTTCAGCTTGTCGATGAGGGTAGTGCGGCTCAGGTTCAGGAGACGCGCCGCCTGCCGCTTGTTGCCGCCGGTCTTCTCGAGGCCGCGGCGGAGGAGTTCGCGTTCGAGTTGCGTCATCACCGACGTGAAATCCAGGCCCTCGTCGGGGATGGTGACCGGCGTGAGCATGGTCGTCTGCCCGGGGAGGCGCAGATCCTCGGGCAGCATCGTCGGCGTGATTTCCTGTTCGCCGCCGCTCATCGCCACGGCGTGTTCGATCGCGTTCTCGAGCTGTCGGATGTTGCCGGGCCAGGCGTAGTCCATGAGCGAGCGCAACGTGGCCTGGCCGAGCACGCGTCCGGTGAGGCCGTTGCTCTTGCACGACTTGTGCAGGAAGTGCTGGGCGATGAGCGCGATGTCCTCGCGGCGGCTGCGCAGTGGCGGCAGGGTGATCGGCACGACGTTCAGCCGATAGAACAGGTCTTCGCGGAATGAGCCTTCCTTGACCAGCTTGCGCAGATCGACGTTGCTGGCGGCGATGACGCGGATGTCGAACTTGAAGGCCTTCGATTCGCCGACGCGCTCGACCTCGCGTTCCTGCAGCGCGCGCAGCAGTTTGGCCTGAAGAGCCAGCGACATCGACCCCACTTCGTCGATGAACAACGTGCCCTTGTGGGCCAGTTCGAAGCGACCGACGCGGTTGTTGACCGCGCCGGTGAACGCGCCCTTCACGTGCCCGAACAGCTCCGCTTCGGCCAGGTTCTCGGGAATGGCCGCCGAGTTGAAGGCCACGAAGTGCTGGTCGCGGCGCGGGCTGTTGAAATGAATGGTGCGGGCGATGAGTTCCTTGCCGGTGCCGGTCTCGCCCTGGATGAGCACGCCGCTGTTCATGGGCGAGACGAGCTCGAGCGTGGAGAAGACGTGCTGCATCGCGGCGCTCCGTCCGACCACGCTGTCGAAGCTGAAGCGGTCGTGCAGTTGGGCGCGAAGCTGGGCGTTTTCGAGCCGCAGACGCCGTTCGGTGATGCCGGCGTGGAGCACGTGCGCGAGCTGGCCGAGCTGGAACGGCTTGATCAGGAAGTCGATGGCGCCGCGCTTGATGGCCCTGACCGCTTCCTCGACGCCGCCGAAGCCGGTCATGACGACCGACCGGATCTCGGGGTAGCGGGCCAGCGCCGCATCGAGCACGTCCATGCCGTCGGCGTCGGGCAGGCGCAGGTCGACGACCAGGGCGTCGTAAGCGAAGCCGGCCAGCCGCTCCATGGCGTCCTTGGCGTCCCCGGCCTGGGCGACCGCAAAGCCTTGGGCTTCAAGGGATTCCGCGATGAGTTCGCGCAGCGTGGCTTCGTCTTCGACGACAAGGACGGTCGGGGGAGGAGATTGGGTCATGGCTGGTACGGTCTCGCAAGGCTTATCGGTCCGGGAATCCGACATCTACAGTTTTGCGTTCGGTTGCCGAAGTTTCTCGCCCGATTGCCGACTATCAGAGGGGTTGCGCTTCAATCCATGAAGCTCCGCCCGCTGATAGCAGCATCTCCTCAGCCCGCACGCCGTGCGGGCGGGTGAGCGAGGCAGCAACGAATATGCCATCCGACCTGTTCAACCGCACGGAAGCCCTGGTCGTCGATGACGACGAGGCGGTACGCGAAGTCATCATCGCCTACCTCGGCAAGCAGGGCATGGCCGTCACGGGCGCCATCGATGGCCGCTCGGCCATCAACGCGCTCGAACGCTCGAACGGGCGGTTCAAGCTGGTCGTGACCGACTTGAGCCTGCCCGGCGCCGATGGATTGGCGGTGCTGCGAGCGGCGCGTCAGGCCAACGCCTCGAGCTACGTGGTGATCGTCACCGGCTACGCATCGCTCGACTCGGCGATCTCGGCCGTGCGGCTCGGCGCCTACGACTACCTGACCAAGCCGTTCTCCCTCGGGCAGCTCGACGTGATCCTGCGCCGCATCGGCGATCGCGAGTCGCTCGAGCGTGAGAACCGCGAGCTCCTGCATGGCGACACTCCGGGAGCGGCGAGCACCCGGGTTGGTCAGTCGATGACGGAAATGGGGGAGCGGCTGGTGCGCATCGAAGCGGCGGTCGCCCGGATCGAAGCGGCGGTCGGAATCCAGGAGCTGGCGACGTCGCGCCGACGCTAGCCTGTCGGCCAGCCGACACGCGCGCGGGCCGTGGAGGAGGAATCGGCCGTCTTCTCGCATTCTTGAGGGTCACAGCGGCGCGCCGCGGAGTGGGCACCGGTCTTGCTCTAGGCCGGTCGTGCCCGAAATCAGCGATGCCGCCATCTTGTCGGCGCTCGGCCGACAACTGAACAACGCCGTTGCCAAGCAGACGACCGCTGCGAGCAACCTGGCCAATCTCGACACGCCCGGCTATCGCACCCGCGACGTCTCGTTCGACGACGCGCTCGACCACGAACTCGGCGACGTCAGGCGCACCAACGCCCAGCATCTGGCCGCGCCGCTCGGCGACGGCGCGCCGGTCGAGGTGCAGGGCCTGCAGTCGCGCCGCGACGGCAACAACGTGCAGCTCGATCGTGAACTCCTCGCCCTCTCCAAAGCGGCCGGCGATTTCAGCCGCGCCCAGACCGCGCTCACCGCCAAGTTCCGGCTGGTGCGCTACGCCATCAACGAAGGTCGCTAGCCATGCCCCTGTCCAGTGCCATCGCCGCCAGTGCCAGTGCCCTCGACGCGCAGCGCATGCGCATCGAAGTGGCCGTGTCGAACATCGCCAATGCCGAGTCGACGCGCGGCCCCGACGGCCAGCCGTACCGGCGTCGCGACGTGGTGCTCAGCTCCACGCCGGTCGACGCCGATCCGTTCGGTGGCGCGCTCGGCCGGGCCCAGGCCGTGGGCGTGACGGTGAGCGAGGTGGTGCAGGACCAGGACGCATTCCGCCGCCGCTACGAGCCGTCGCATCCCGACGCCGACGCCCAGGGATACGTGGCCACGCCCAACGTGGACGTGCCCGAAGAGATGGTCGACATGCTGGGCGCGGCCCGCGCCTATCAGGCCAATCTCACCGCCATCAACCTCATTCGCGACACCATCCAGCGCGCGCTGGAGCTCGGGAAATAGCCATGGCCATCAACCAGATCGGCACCCTCCCCTCACTCGGTCTGCCCAAGGGCGGCGTCACCAGCACCGGCGCGGGCGCCGGCATCGAGGGCAGCGAGTTCGGCAACTCCTTGTCGAAGCTGCTCGAGTCGGTCGAGTCAACGGCCAAGGACGCCAACCAGGCGGTGTCGGCCATGACCGACGGCACCGGCGACGTCCACACCGCGATGATCGCACTGCAGCGTTCCGAAGTGCAGATGCAGCTCACCGTGCAAGTGCGCAACAAGCTCGTCGCGGCGTATCAGGACCTGATGCGCATGCCCATCTAGATCGGGTCTGAGTCGTGAACCCCCAGCAGATTCTCGCGCACGTCAAGCGCCTCCAGACCACGCTCTCGGGCGGGCAGATCGCCAGTCTGATCGCGGCCTTCGTGGCCGTGGTCGGCGTGATCGCCGGCTCGGCCTACTGGGCGAGCACGCCGTCCTACACGGTGCTCTATCGCGACCTCGATCCGGAATCGGCCCAAGCCGTCATCGCCAAGCTCAAGACGGCCAACACGCCCTACGTCCTGCAGGACGCCGGCGCCACGCTGCTCGTGCCGGCGACGCGCGTCGACGAACTGCGCCTCGATTTCGCCTCGCAAGGCCTGCCCACGGCCGGCCGCATCGGCTTCGAGATCTTCGACCGCACCTCGTTTGGCACCACCGAGTTCCTCGAGCACGTCAACTACCGCCGCGGCCTCGAAGGCGAGCTGGCCCGCACCATCGCCGCGATCAGCGAGGTGGCCAGTGCCCGCGTGCACATCGCGCTGGCCAAGGACTCGCTCTTCACCGGCACGGCCGAACAGGCCAAGGCGTCGGTAGTGCTCAAGCTGCGCACCAACCGGCCGCTGGCCGCCGCGGCCGTGGCTGGTATCGCCGGCCTGGTCGCCTCGGCGGTCGAGTCGCTGCGTCCGGAATCGGTCGTGATCGTCGACACCTTCGGCCGGCCGCTGTCACGTCCGGCCGAGCCCGAAGACGCCGACGTGCAGGGCCAGAACCTCGAACGACAGCAGAAGATCGAACACGAGCTGGTTACGAAGGTCGTCAACCAGATCGAGCCGGTGGTCGGCGTGGGCCACGTACGCGTGAACGTGGCAGCCACGGTGTCGGCCGATACGGCCGAGCAGACCGAAGAGGTGTGGGACCAGTCGCCGGTCATCCGCAGCCGTCAGACCGCCACTGATTCCACGACCACGGCGGCGATGTCCAAGACCGCAAACGGCGCCCCCGGCGGCGTGGCGGGCGCGCGCGCCAATGCGCCGCCCGACCTGACCACCGCGAATCCGCAGGCCGCTGGTGCCGCCAACGTGGCGCCGGGAACCTCGGGTCGCGCCACCGAGACGGTGAACTACGAGATCGGCAAGAAGACCCGCCATACCGTGGAGAACGGCGGGCAGCTGGCGAAGCTGTCGGTGGCCGTGCTCGTCGACGACGTGCGGGTGCCCAATCCCGATGGCACGGGCCAGACCGCCAAGCCGCGCGACGTCGCGGAGATGGAACGCATCAAGAGCCTCGTATCGGCGGCCGTCGGCCTCGATGCGGCGCGCGGCGATCAGCTCACGGTCGAGAACATCGGCTTCGACGACTCGGGCGAGCCGGTGACGGTCGAAACGCCGGCGCCGTGGTGGAAACAGGTGTCGCCGACGGTCGTCTCGACGCTCGGCGTGTCGATCGGCGACATCCTCCGCCTCGGGCTCGTGGCGCTGCTGGCGCTGGTGGCGCTCTTCGCCATCATCCGGCCCCTCGCCCGCGCTGCCATGACCCCTGGGCCTGGGGCACTGCTGCCGGCCGCTGAAGGCGCCGGCGCTGGCCCCCGCACCGTGGCCCAGCTCCAAGGCGAGTTCGATCCCGGCCCGGCGCCTCGCGACGGGCGGCCCGCCGCTCCCACCCGG
>JBDTWC010000181.1:0-5782 GCA_040006875.1 Acidobacteriota bacterium
AGCAGGCCGAGCACTGCGGCGCCTTCTCGAAGCCGCAGTTGAACCACACCGGGCTATTGAAGGCGGCCTTCTGGTAGACCAGCAGGTGCTTCAGGTCGTCGCTGAACGAGTGCAGAGCGTCGTCGCTTGCGAAGTAGTCCTGGCGCTTGGCCCAGGCCGTGATCGTGTCGACCACGCGGCCGATCAGCTGCTTCACGGAGTATTCACGCTCCGGTGAGCCGACATGCCCGCGGAAGTACTTCGACACGACGATGTTGGTGGCCTGCTGCGACCACGCCTTGGGCATCTCGACGCCGCGTTGTTCGAACACGATCTTGCCGCGTTCGCTACCGATGACCGCGTCGCGCAGCTCCCATTCGACCTGGTCGAACGGGTCGATGCCCGCGGTCGAAAAATAGCGGGGGAAGTCGAGGCCGGAAATGGCCACCGATGCCCCGGCGCGCGTGCCTGTCGTCGGCCCGCTGACCTCCGCGAAACTCTCCACGGCTTCTTGCCCAGCAGCCGCAGCCGCCAACTTCCGCCCAGCGCCTTCTTGCATGCGTCCTCCGCCAAAAATTCAGAGACGAGTCATCCCTCCCCAAGCGGGGGGCACTCGTGTTGTGGTTCTAAAAGGGTGATGTATCTGCTGCGCGCGAGTTACAGACGTTCCTGAAATTGCACATGCGTTCGCTCTTCACCGGTCGCTCAACGAACTGGCCGTTTCGAAGCCTGGGAAACCTCGAAGGAGGCGGCCACGACGCCTCGCGCGCGTGGCCAAATATGCGCGTGCAACAACAGTTTGTCAAGCGCTGGTAACCACAACATGTAGCGTTGCCAAATTAGGTCAGACGCAATATGTGGCGTAAATGGGCGCAAATTTAGACATTCGCGTTATTTTCGCTTTTCCTCGCCCGCAAGGCAAGGAGGAAGAGATTCAGCGGACGAGAACGGCGGCCATGGCGGCTGCCTTGTCGGCGAGTTTGCCGGCAAACATCACGTTCCGGCTCTTCAGCGCGTCGTCGGCCTGCTGCATGAAGCGGCGGGCAGTGTCGTACTGCGCCCGGCCGTCGGCGTCGAGGGTCTGGTAGTTGACGCGGTCGAGGTCGCGGGAGGCCTGGGCGAGCAGCGTGCGCACCGACTGATCGGCACGGGCGCCGGCGCCGGCAGTCTGAAGGGCCAAGGCCGGCTGCGGCGCCGGCACGGCCGCAGGAGGCGGCATCGGGGGACCCTGCGGGTCTTCGGCGGGGGCATCGGCCCGAGTGGTGTCGCGACGCGCTGGGCGGGCCGGTCGAGGCGCTGGAGCCACCGCATCGGGCGACACGGGCTCGGCCGGCAGGGGCGGATCGGGCGGGTACTCCGCGATCACACGCGGCGGCACATCGGGCGGGGCAAGCGTGGGCATCGCCGTGGGCACAGCGGCCTTCGCGGTGGCGCAACCGGAGGCGAATCCGGCCGCAGCCAGGCCGCACACGAGAGCGACCGCGCGAGGGAACATGCCTCCATTGTAGCGCGCTGGCCCGTCGCCGGCGCGGTGCTCAGGCAGCACGCGGCAACGTGATCGTGAACGTCGTACCGACGCCGGGAGTGGACTCCACATCGATGTCGCCGTCGTGCAGCTGAACGGTCCGGAAGACCATCGACAGGCCGATACCGCTGCCGCCGGTCTTGGTCGTGAAGTAGAGATCGAAGACCCGGGCCAGCTGATCGGCAGGAATCCCGGTGCCGGTGTCGCGCACGCGGATGAGCACGCGTCCGTCGCGCGCCGTTTCGCTCGAGAACTTCAGCGTGCCGCCGTGCGGCATCGCCTGCACGGCGTTCACCGCCAGGTTGAGCAGCGCCTGACGCAGCATCGTCGGGTCCGCGTCCACGGTCAGCGAGCGGTCGGACGCCGCGGTTTCGACGGTGACGCGAGCGGCGTCGGCTTCAGGGGCGATCGAGTGGGCCACGTCGGCGGCAAGGGCCGCCAGTGACACCCGCTCGATCCGCATGTCTTCGGGCCGCGCGAACTTCAGGAAGCCCTGCACCACCGCATCGAGCCGCTTGATCTCGCGGCCGATGGTGTCGGCGTGGACACGCACGTCAGCCGCCGGCGAGCCGTTGTCGAGCTTCGCGCGCAAGAGCTCCAGGTGGATGGTCATGGCATTCAGCGGATTCTTCACCTCGTGCGCCACGCCAGCCGTGAGCCGTCCGAGGGCCGTGACTCGCTTTGACAACTGCGCAATCTCACGGCCGGCGGCGCCGACCGCCGGCAGCCGCCGTAACTGGGCGCTGACCGCATCGAAGACGCCGCGCAGGTCCTGCACCTCCGCTTCCTGCAGGTCGAGGGTCACGCCGAGCTCGCCGCGGCCGAGCCGCGTGAGGCTGCTCTGGATGACGTGAATCGGCCGCATCACCGCCTGCGCCAGGAAGATCGCGACCAGCACCGACAGGAGCAGCGCGCCCATCGCCGTGGCCAGCGCCGGCGTCAGGGCCTCCGAGAGCGAACGCCGCACCAGCAGCGTCGAGATGCCGATGCGGATCTCGCCGAACGCCTGATCCTCGAGCAGGAGCGGCGCGCGCCATTCGAGCGTGCGGCCGCGCGTCGACCAGATCTCCGTCAGTTGCTGGAAGGGGGTTTTCGCCAGCAGCTCGTCGAGGCCGCCGGCCGGGGCCAGCACCTTCCCCACCTCGGCGGGGTCGCTGTGCGCGATGGCCACCGAGTTGGCGTCGACGATGGCGGCGTGGGTCACGTCCTCGGAGTAGATGGCGGCTTCGAGAATCGAGCGCACGCCGGCGTCGGCGGCCAATTCCGCGGCGGCGGTTTCGCGACTCGTGACCACCTCACGGGCGCGGTGGAAGACGGCGTTGGTCAGCAGTTCGCCGCGGGCGCGACTCTCTTCGAGGGACAGCCGGGCGATGCGCGCCAGGTTGACGACGCTGAGCGCCACGACCACCGCACCGACCAGCGCGGTGACGCCGAGAATCTGTTTGAGCCGGATCGACATGGACGTGAGGGGCGGGTCAGCCGACCGGCGGCCACGAGGGCCGCGCCGGTCAGGCGCCCTGCTTCATCCGGTTGAGCTTGTTGTGCAGTGTTTTCAGACTGATGCCAAGCATCTCAGCGGCGCGGGTCTTGTTGCCGCCGGATGCCTCGAGGGTGGCGAGAATCAGCTTCTGCTCGGCTTCGTCGACCGTCATGCCGGGCGTGAGCGTGACGTCGCCCGGGCTCGGACCCGAGGACGACGACCCGCCGCGTCGATCCGACGTGAGTGGCGGCAGGTGCTTGGCCTCGATGAAATCGCCCTTGGCGAGGATCACGGCGCGCTCGACCACGTTGCGCAGTTCGCGCACGTTGCCGGGCCAGCCGTAGGCCTCGAGCCGGCGCATCGCTTCCGGGTCGACGGCCTTCACGCTCTTCTGATCGCGCAGGTTGAACTCTTCGATGAAGGTCTGCACCAGCAGCGGCAGGTCTTCACGCCGGTCGCGCAACGGCGGCAGAGCGATCGTGAAGACGTTGAGCCGGTAGTAGAGGTCGTCACGCAGCTTGCCGCTGCGCACCGCGCCGATCGGGTCGACGTTGGTGGCCGCCATCACGCGCACGTCCACCTCCTGCTCAACCCGGCCGCCGAGGCGGCGGAACTTGCGCTCCTGCAGCACGCGCAGCAGCTTCACCTGGGTGGCCGGCATCATCTCGGCGATCTCGTCGAGGAAGAGCGTACCGCGATCGGCCAGCTCGAAGCAGCCGGCGCGCCGCTCGTAGGCGCCGGTGAAGGCGCCCTTCTCGTGCCCGAAGATCTCGCTCTCGAGCAGCGTTTCGGGAATGGCGGCGCAGTTGATGGCCACATAGGGCAGCTGCGCGCGCGGGCTCAACTGGTGCAGCGTCTGCGCCACCAGCTCCTTGCCGGTACCCGACTCGCCGATGATGAGCACCGATGCGGTCGTGGGCGCGGCCTGCTCGACCACGTTGTAGACCTTGCGCATCTCCTTGCTGGCGCCGACCATGCGGCCGAAGCGGCCCTCTTCGCGCAGCCGGCGGCGCAGGTCGCTGTTCTCGCGGCGGGCCGCGCTCAGCTCCGACAGGCGCTCGAGCAAATGGCGCAGGCGCTGCGGGTCGACCGGCTTGGTCAGGTAGTCTTCGGCGCCGCGCTTGAGCGCGTCGACGGCGGTCTCCACCGTGCCCTGCGCGGTGAGCAGCACGAAGTAGATCTGGCCCAGGTCGTCGCCGAGGGCACCGAGCAGCTGCAGTCCGTCCATGCGCGGCATCACCAGATCGCTCACGATGATGGTGGGACGGAACTCCGTCACCTTGGCCAACGCCTCTTCCCCGTCGGCCGCGGCCGCCACCGTGAAGCCCCAGGTGCGGGTCAGTTCCGTCAACCCGACGCGCGCTGACTCGTCGTCTTCGACAATCAGCACACGCTGGGCGGCAATCGCCGCTTTCGCCGCATCGGTCACCAGGAAAGTGTACCATCGCCGTGGCGCGCTGATGCTCGATCCCGTCGCTGAATCGTCCGCCGCGCCGCCCCCCGCCGAGTCGCTGGAGTTCGGCGTCAGCGCTGGTGCAGCGCCCGCGGCGCCGCCGCAGCCCCGTCTCACCCGCGGGCGCGCCCTCATCGAAACCGTCATCTGCTCCAGCTACCCCACCCAGCTCGCGGCCGCCGCCGTGCTCGCCGCGGCCGGCGTGCCGCCCCTGAACGCCGACGGCGGCCTGAACGCGGTGTTCGTGTTCGCGGTCTCGACCCTCGACGCGATGATGGTGGTGGCGCTCATTCTCTACTTCCTGCGGCGCAGCCACGACTCGGCCAGCGCCGTCTTCTTCGGCGCTCGCTCCCCGTGGCGCGAAGCGGGCCTCGGCATCGCCATCGTGCCGCTGGTCACGCTCGGAATCGGCGCCCTGGTGCTGGCCGCCCGGACGCTCGTCCCCGGGCTGCACAACGTGCCGGTCAATCCGCTGTCGGAGTTCATGGCCGACGCCGTCATGGCCGTGCTCTTCGGCGTCGTGGTCGTGCTCGCCGGCGGCGTGCGCGAAGAGATGCAGCGCGCGTTCCAGTTGCATCGCCTGTCGCACCACGTATGTCCGCCGCTGGTGGCGCTGGCGCTCACGAGCATCGCCTTCGGGTTGGGGCACACGGTGCAGGGACGCGACGTGGCCTTTGCCACCTTCGGCCTGGGCGTGTTGTGGGGGGCGATGTATCTTCGGCGCGGCAGCCTGGTGGCCGCCGCGGTGAGCCACAGCCTCTTCAATCTCGGTCAGATCGCAATCGGCTGGTGGGCGGCCGGTCAGGCTGCGGCGCTCAAGTGAGCCCCGCTATCCGGGCCCGCGGCTGAACTCCACCACCTCGGTGCGCCGCCGCAGGTCGAGCAGCCAATCGCCAATCAGATCGCGCCGCCGCTCCGCCAGGAGACGCGTGCGCGCCACCCGCGTCACCTCGGCAGGCGCGACTCCCGCGCGTTCCAGTTCGTCGCGGTGTGCGTCGGCGTAGGCGGCGACCTCCGCGTCGGCCGGAACACCGGCGGACGCGAAGCGCTGGTCGAGGTAGGCGGTGATGCGCAGGTCGTCGCGCACCCACGCAGTCAGGAGCGACGCACTGAAGCCGCCCCGCGCGAGTACCGCGCTGAGCCCCGCGTCGCCGCCGGCCCGCCGGCGCACATCGGCCAGGCGGGCCGCGACGTCGGCCGGATCGGGTTCGGCCGGCGAGAAGCGCGCCACCTCGTGCAGCATCAGCGCGCGATCGACCACCGCACTGACCGCGCTGGACGCGCCGCCGGGCGACGCCGCGTCGGCCAGGCCGAGCGCGACGGCGAGGTCCACGTCGGACTTGGT